>DASQWJ010000039.1:0-2859 GCA_035640315.1 Nitrososphaeraceae archaeon | reverse complement strand
AAACAACACCGACTCCTAATTTTATATTTGCATTATAGATAAACTAGACCTGCTACCAATAATTTCTATATGAACCGTTTATAGAATTTGAAAAGTTGTTAGTTACCACTCTATATTTATTAAAAAGAAAAGAGGAAGAAGAAGATATCAACAAGATGGGAAATTTAACTCTAGACTCCTTCCGGAGGATCGTCAGAATTGGAACAGATTTTATAGTATAAAACGATCTCGCCATTATTTTGCTTCATTACATTTGTCAACTTCATTTTTATGGCCTGTGAAACTTTTGCGTACCCCTCTCCTTCAACTAGTGTAGTTGCCAATCTACCACCTACTATTTTCGGTGCTATTGTTACAATCAATTCATCCACCATACCTAACCTAAGTAGAGACCAATTTAGCTCTCCACCACCCTCAACTAGTATTTTCTTGAATCCTATCTTTTTTAGAAATAAAAAAACCTCTTTTAAATCAACAATTTCTGTCCCAGCAATAATTACTAGTGCCCCTGTCTTCTCGATTTTACGAATCTTATCATAAGGAGCCCGTTTTGTCACTGCTACTATAGTCTTAATTTTGGATGCAGTTTGCAAGATTTTTGAAGTAAGTGGTATTCTGGCAGTACTGTCTACTATGATTCTTGCAGGGTTTTTTCTGTTACCTTTAACTACTCGTACAGAGAGTCTCGGATTATCTATAAGGACAGTTGAAATTCCTATGATGATGGCATCAACAGACGATCGCAGTTTATGAACTCTTTTTAGATCCTGTTCTGAGGAAATTTTAGAATATCCACTAGTTGTTGCAATCTTTCCATCAAGCGTCATTGCTGCGTTAATTGTTACCAACAGATTAAAGTTGCGGTTCATCTACAAATTTCCCATTTATCATTATAGCTCTGATTGAATCTTGGCTTGTCCTATGAACTATTGAAGCATAGGGATTGTGGATTGGGTACAAATCAATATGGTTCTTATCAATAAATAATAGATCAGCCGATCGTCCTACTGCTATACAGCCAGAATTTAATCGAAGGATTTCAGCCCCATTTACTGTTGCCATTTTTAGTATATTTTTTGCACTAATGAATTCAGGTTCTGTTGCCCTCGATACTTTCCAAAGATAGTCGATTTCCCGGCAAAGGTTAGGAGAATTTAGCATCACATTGTCTGTGCCTATGCCAATAGTACATCCACTGTTTAACATCTTTGCAACTTTAGGAATGCCTGCACCAAGTATTCCATTTGCTCTAGGACAGACTATTATTGCTGTACCTTTTTTTGCTACTGTAGAAATATCATTGTCAGAAGCATTTGTCATGTGAACAATAATATCAGGTTTTAGATATTGCATTATTCTATTTATCTCTGTTTTATTTGTGTTTAATTTTGAAAACTTATCAGTACTCTTTGATTCAGCAGCATGAATTGCAAGTAACAATTTGGTTTTGTTCTTATTCCTGTTGCTCTTTTGTATTAGGTCATAATATTGTTGAAGTGATTCAGCAGTATTTTCGTTTGCACCACTGATTCCTAATCCATCAGAAATAGTCAAAACCTCACTAGCAATTTGTAATGCTTCCGGTGAAAGTTTTTTGCCTTTTTCCTTTTCTTCTCTTCCTCCTACTCTTCCTTTTACATAGCTCCCTCTCTCTTTTGCTGTAGGATCCAGATAATATTCAACTCTACCGAGTATGACGCATTTGATAGGCAGGTCAGATATTGCATCCTTCAATAATTTTATGCCATCAAGACCCCCCTCTCTAAAGTCTGCAAAAGCAACTATCCCTTTTTTCATCATAGATATTGCAGAACTTCTCATGAATGTTTTGAGGTGATCTGGTTTACTCTTTTGCAAAATCTTCTTTTTTGCTCCAAAAATAGGGTGGACTCTTTTGTTAAGGTAGGATCCAACTGCAATATCTTTGCCAATCGAATCTCCAATATGTGTATGTGCATTTATGAATCCAGGAATAATTAGAAATCCTTCTGCATCTAGTGCTTTGTAGCCACTATTGTCTTTTCTATCATCTACATTATGATAACTTCCAGTCCCAGTCTTCTTTATTAGCCCATTTTTTCCAATTTCAATAAATCCGTGGGTAACAAAAGTTAAATTTTTTCCGAGCAGTAGACTTGCATTTTTTATTACTATAGACATTCAATCTCATAAAAAGGCTGAATTTTTCCTTCGTTTCTTAGATTTCTGATGATATCAAGTGCCTTAGTTGCAGCCTTAGCAGCTTTTCTTCCAGTTCTTCCAATACCGATTCCACAATTCAATTTAATATTGATATCTCTGGTTACTTTCTTGATAATGGTCTCTGCCTCTTCCTTTGTTGTTCCATTTGATATGACCATGAAATTGTCTCCTCCAATGAAAAATGTCAACGACCCTTTTTTAAGAAATTCCTCTGAAAGACTAGCATATGTCTTTATCACCAGAGTTGTAATTTCATATGGTGATAATTTGAAGCTAACTTTTGTAGAACCATCAATATCTATATGCATTATTTGAACAAAATCATAAATTGAACCTAAATTTGAAGATGAAGGTGATGATGATGGTAATGAAAATAATTTCCCAAAAATTCTTGTCCTTCTATCAAGAGGCTTTTCTGCTTTCCTTGCATTGTAAGCATTTACGTTAGCTTCAAATGGCGTTATGCCGTTTCCAATTGTCATTGATAATTTAAGGTCCGTGTAAAGGCTTTCTAGTTCTTTCTGGATCGTCACATGGCCTCGTAATGAAAGACCATTTGTTATTGCAAAATACTCATCAAATCTGTTTGCATACACAAGGCACTCTGTTTCTGAAAACAACCGTTGTACATCATAATATATTCTTGCCTGCAGCATC
>DASQWJ010000038.1:0-5371 GCA_035640315.1 Nitrososphaeraceae archaeon | reverse complement strand
AACCATCAGTTTGGCTCATATTCAAGACTATAATCAAGTTAATTCCTGTCATTGTTTTTCTAAGGAGGGACAGAAGAGAATGGGTGAAAAAAGAAGGAAAAAATGTAAATGAAAAAAAGTACAGAAAGCATGCAGAAAGGGCCTTAAACACATTTGTTACGCTTGGACCATCTTACATAAAACTAGGTCAATGGTTATCCTCAAGAGCGGATCTGTTACCTCAACCCTATCTAGATGTGCTAGAAAGACTCCAAGATGATGTACTTCCTGCACCTTTTTTAGATGTCAAACCAATTCTTGAAAGGGAGCTAGGTCCACTGGAAAATATTTTCGAGTCTTTTGATAGCTCGGCAATTTCTGGGGCAAGCTTAGGTCAAGTCTATAGGGCAAGATACAAAGAAACAGAGGTAGTAGTAAAAATTAGCAGACCAAATATTGAGGAAACTATTGGACAAAATGTCTACATCTTGAAAAAATTGTTACCCCTAGCGACTCGATTTATTGATGAAAATCTAAGGTTTTCAGCTGAAGGGATGCTTTCACAGTTCATAGAAACAGTACATGAAGAAATGGATTATAGAATAGAAGCAAGAAATTTGATAAGGATAAAAAATAATTTAAAAGAAGATAGAACGGTGATTATTCCCAAAGTATTCTTGGATAGAACTTCACGTCACGTAATTACCATGGAGTACATACCAGGAACTAAAATTACTGATATAAAGACACTAAATCAAAATAACATAGATAGAACCAAATTGGTATTCCGTATTCATAGACTATTTTTTAAAATGTTATTACGTCATAGTATTTTCCATGCAGATCCCCACCCTGGTAACATTTCAATTACTAATGAAGGAACTATAGTACTTTATGATTTTGGAATGGTTGGTAGACTAGATGATGAAACAAGAAGAAGACTGGTAAGACTATATTTGGGACTTGTAGACAAAGATCCAGTAAGGACTACCGATGTGTTATTAGAACTAGGAACTCTTGAACCATCTGTTGATAGAAGATTAGTGGAAATGGGACTTGAGCTGAGTATACAATCATTGCACGGCAAAAAGGTGGATAGAATGGAAGTAAAGGCACTTCAAGATTTGGCAAACAAAACATTAAGTAGATTTCCATTTAGATTGCCCAAAAATCTTGCACTGTATATGCGAATGGCCTCAATTCTAGAGGGAATTTATCATTACCATGATGTAAAATTTCAATTTGTGCGAGTACTGGTAAGTTTACTTGAAGAAGAGGGTTTGATTAAGGACGCATACATTGAAGAATTTAAAAGATATGTAAAAAGATTTGTAAAGGGCATAGAGGTCTCAAGTGAACTCGCACCCATGATAAAGCAATATTTAGCTGATCAAAAATCAGAAAATAGGGTTAAGGTGAATTCTAATGTTCTTCCAATTAGTATTATCTCATCGGCGATTTTTATTGGATCAACCCTTGTCTTTCCTTATGAAAGGAATTTTTCGTATATTGGATTTGCGTTATCTGCAGCCATTTTAATTGGTTCTTTTATTTTAAATAAATTAAGTAGAAAGTAAAGAAATACATTACAAACCCATGGTGAGTAGCGAATTGAAACTGTTCTAGTTACAAATGCATTCTTGTTTGAATTACAAATGTCTCTATTCACGTTTATCTTACATAACATTTCTATGTCTCATCGTTCAGTCTTATTTAGTTGTAAATTATGCGGAATCTGTATGCGCAATAATTTTAGGCTACGATCCATCCAAGTTCATATAAACTAAAACTTCTCTATGAGAACGATGAATCTCAGTTCAAGAAGCGTACTCCTACCTTCAATAATAGTACTGATTGGTGCTGTATTTGGTACAACAGCGACGAATGTGTTCGCAGCAGACGATCCTTTTAAGAATAAAGTAGAAATTGACACCGATGTGGATAACAAAAATACGTGTGATGAAACTGGCGAAGGATTTAATGAAGCAGTTTGTGCTGTCAACGACAATTTAGTAACAAGCCCTTTTACATTGCAGGGTGAGAAGAACAAGATTTCAATTGACGTAGAAGGAGAAAATCACAATGACTGTGATGAAAAAGGAGATGGGGACAATGAAAGTGCTTGTGCAATCACATCGGATAAGGAAATCGGAGAAATAAATATTCTCGACGAATTGCCGTAATAAAAAATTAACAAATTAATTTGTTAGTACAAATATCAACCTTTTTTTATTTTTATTAACGAGTGGTACTAATTAGACTTATATCTAATGCTGCCCCTAAATGTACTAATGAAAGTGATAAATGGTAGTCCGGGGTTTGGTGTTCAATTATCCGAAAATGAAGTTAAGGATTTTCTTTCAGACAGTAAATTAAATCTTCATCTTGGAACAATTGATAAAGATGACTATCCAAATGTACATCCTACTTGGTATCTTTATGATGAGTCCAAGGATGTAATTTTTGTAGAAACTGGAAAAGAATCTAAAAAGACCAGTAATTTGAAACGAAATGAGAAGATCTATTTTTGTATAGATGAGGGAAATCCTCCGTATAAAGGCATAAGGGGGAAAGGAGATGTCAGAATTTTGAGCGACCCTGATGCGAATCTTCCCATTGCGCAGAGAATAATGATGAAATATCTTGGAAGTATAGATCATCCAATGGCAAAATTATTACTTGAAAACGTAAGAAACGGAAATTCTGTGTTACTGGAAATCAAGCCAAAATATTACTCTACATGGGATTATAGTAGGAGTAACTGAACGACAAATCGATAGGATGGGTATCTTGTAATCTGGAATACCAAAATTAGTGTATGTATTGGCAGGTTAATCAAAACTTGAAAGTATGTAAAATCTTTGGTATTTCCATTACCTGCTAGAAAATCTTATTTATTTAATTTCACAGTCCCCAAATTCATGATCCCCTTGTGAAGGATCAAAATTAGTTATTCTATCTTCCCCGGCACCACATCTGAAGAAGTCCCCTCCTTCACCTCCGCTTAGTGTATCATTACCTGGACCTCCATATAGTCGATCGTCTCCAGGACCCCCGTCAAGAATGTCGTTATTGGAAGTACCATACATAACATCATTTTCAGTGCCACCAATTAGTCTATCGACATCATCTCCGCCGTGCAGCTCATCATTCCCCATACCTCCATCAAGAACATCCGCTCCATGTCCGCCAGAAAGGTAATCATTTCCATCAGAACCATTCAGAAGATCGTTTCCTCCCTCGCCTTGGATTTCATCGCTGCCTGATAATCCATTCAAAATATCATTGCCCCTAAATCCTCTTATGTCGTCTTCAGCAGCAGTTCCGATGATATTGTCATTTGCAACAGTGCCCTTAAAGTCAACTGCCCAAACTATTGAAAGGCATATCAGGAATACAGACATCATCAGCATACAAAGTATAGTTACGGAAGGAGTCAGATGTTTCATCTTGTTTTAGTAAAGTTAATCGTTAGATTATAAATATCTACACCATACCAGGTATCTCCTTGAGTGATTCTACATTGACCGTATTTGTCAACACACATCTTTGTATAGGTACAAAGACATTCGAATGATAAATGAAACAATCCAATTACGGAAAGTAACAAGCGGAATGTTAATGCTCAATGTATTTCAATTTTTGAATTGGAAAATGAATATGTTGATACTTGATATGGAACTAACATAAATCCATAGACATGAGAAAGATTCAAAAAAAGAATCAAAGACGTGATTAGATACGAATGTATCCGACATCAATATACCGAAGTTGATCTAAACGAAAAGAGTCAAAAACCTTCCAAAAAGTATAATTAAAATTTAGATATATCTCTTTAGTATTGGAGCTGTTCATAGGATGTTCGGGCTGGAGCTATAGTTCGTGGGAAGGGCCCTTTTATCCCCCAAATTTGGATAGTAAATTAATGTTACCATATTATTCAAAAATATTTAATTACGTAGAGATCGATTCGACATTCTATAATATTCCGTCTCAACCAATGGTAAAAAATTGGAATAAAAGGACCCCTAGTAATTTTAGGTTTACTGTAAAGTTTCCAAAAATCATAACACATGAAAAGAGGTTCAAGAATGTGGAAAACGAATTATCAATATTTTATGAAAATATGGAGCCTCTTAAGGATAAGATCCTAACATTACTTATTCAATTGCCGCCCACCTATGAGCTTAAGGAAGGACTTGATACTTTTAGAAATCATGATTTTTTCTTCGATGATAGATTTAGATATGCAATAGAGGTAAGGCATCCTTCTTGGTTTAATGAATTAGCCTATAATATGTTTAGAAATAGTAACATATCGTTAGTATGGAGCCAGATGGATAGATTGCAGACACCTGCCATCGTAACCACTGATTTTTTTTATCTGCGATTAATTGGAAACAGGAGTATACATGAAAGCAACTTTGGTAAATTACAGCGAGATAGGAGTTCGGAAATGAAAGGATGGGTAGACAAGATCAATCAATTGAAGCAGGATGAAAAAAATCTCAAGATTGGGATAGTTGCTGCTAACAATCATTACGGTGGTTTTGGACCTGGCACCGTCAATATGTTACGAGAGATGATCAATTTAGAACCAAGTATTGATTCCGGTGAGATGAAAGAAATTGTCAATCAACTAAAAGTGCAAAATTTCGATAATGGCTTGATTGATGTTGAAAAAGCCAAGCAAACCACTATGTCAGACTTTGTTTGACATTTTTTTGATTTTTAGTGGCGATTTCTGGGTCCATATGGAACTATTTAATATAATTTAGATTCTAATCATTAATTAGTTGTCATATCTATTATAACGATAGATAACTGTTATGAATCAAGTGACAAATCGGGATCGCAGAATAGTTTTTGTTTTATCTACAATCTTTGTAATATTACTATCGATTCCCATTAATCTATATCCAGACCATATGCAGGATCTTCATGTTAGTGGGCAGGAGAATGATAATAACTTGTTTGCAAGCGGTTCCACAGATGACAACTCTTCTAATTCTAATACTATTAATAATTCTGGAATTAATACTCAGGCAATTCTTCAAAGTTTCACAATTTCATGTAATGACTTCATGAAATTATTTGACGCAATTTCCGCATTGGATATTGGCGATCAAGTTTCAGAGAAGAAGGTAAATCAGACTACGTTAGATGACATTGAGAAAATCTTTAATTCATACGCAGGAAATTGCTCTCAACTTGACGAGTATGAAATTGAATAAAAATACTTTGCCTTGCCTATTTCAACTTTTATACTCATAGCAAAAAAATGCATTCTATGTGATGTTTTTACTTTTTTTCAATTTTTTTAATACAATGAATGATACGACAGACCCTGCTGCAGCTGCGAGGGTGATAGGAACCGCCAACTTGGCGATGT
>DASQWJ010000037.1:0-2697 GCA_035640315.1 Nitrososphaeraceae archaeon | reverse complement strand
TGAGTTTATAGTTGGACCACGGATCATAGGAATATTTTCAATATTTCTAACAAATGTGTGAAGCAATTCTGGGGCATCACCCATTTCTAAATCATGAAAGAGGTCAAGTGCAAGTTCATCAGCTTCGCCTATAACAACCGTATCAATACCATGAATTTTCATTCTATCAGGTTTTGCCAATTCCCATGCACCATTACCGCCGACTACTACTTTGAAATCATATTTCTTTTTTAACTGAATAATGGAAGCACACATCTTTTTAAATTTCATAGCTACATAGGGCAGTTTTTCAGGAGACATTGTAGTAGTAACTGGCGCCATCCCAAGTGGATCCATTACGTTAATTCCCACAACTCTTGTTTCTGATCCAATGCATTTATCAAGCATCTGTGGGTGTGCAAGGAAGATATCTTCACGCTTATACTCTTTTAAAAGAGCACCTTCAATTCTCCTCAGTCCACATTGGGCAACCTTGACTTCGCCAGTGTTTTGATCAGTCTCAACACTTGGACAGAATAACTTGTCAAATACAAATTCAGGAACAAGTTCATAAGGTCCGCAGGCAATAAAGCCATAAAGGAAGTTTCCCCTATAATTTGTCATAAGACTGCGATCCGCAGTTAAAACAATGTGCTTACCAACTGTCATTTTCTTTTCTATATCCTCTCTGTATTTCGTCCAACCCTAAGTATAAATTTATTACTATAAAGTTGTGAGTATAGTGCATGATCTAATCCAATCAATTAATATAGGCCTTTTCTATGACCTTTGACCAATATTGATTTTAGTTGCCGATGATCTAGCATATATAAAGCGTCCAAAAACGTTGCCCACATAAATCCATCATGCTCATCTGATAGCCTAACTTGCCTAGTAGGTGTAGTAGCAAAGTAAAATCTAACTTCCTTTTCAGATTTTATCCCGTCTACCTTAAAATAAGAATATCGAATTTTTCCAACATAAGATTGAATATCTAAATATATAATGCCAGTCTCTTCTAATACTTCTCGTATCAGAGTCCTGATTTCAGTCTCTCCTTTTTCTTTATGTCCCTGTGGAAAACCCCAGAAACCTCTCCTGTTTCTTAGTAGGAGAAACTGAGAAGATTCTACATTTTCAAGTGAGGTTTGATATTTTATTACTGCTCCAATTGACTGCTCCAGCGCCACTCTATACCAATAATTCACAGAAGTTAGGATAGTTATAATATTATTTCCCTGTGTTAACGTATTAATATCCAAATAAAACTGTTGAAATGTTATAGGGCCGGTCGTCTAGTCCGGTAGGATACGGCATTGGCATTGCTGAGGTCGTGGGTTCGAATCCCACCCGGTCCACTATGATATCAGTAACAAAATGTGTTTACAACAATATAAAGATAAAATAGAATATTGGCTAAACCAACTTAAGTCCCCATTCATTGTTTCTCCGATAAAATCGCTGATAATAAGATACCATATCAAGCACATCTATGTTATTTTTGATTATATTGGAACTTCCTCCTCAAGGAACTATGGAAGGGTGATGCGACCATTTTGCGGAAAGACGTAAATTAGGTCATTTAATAATATGGTAAGCTTTTGTACTATCAAAAACAATATTTAGGGCGAAAAGAACTCGCTGGTGTTACAGTCAATCTTCGCAGTTGTGTATATCAAGACTGTCTCAAACCATACGCAACAGCTCATCATGTAAATGTATCCAAAAATATGAATCACTGGTTCTAATATGGATTAACTAATCTATTATTTTAAATTACACTTTACAAAGTTGGATTTACATTCGTCACATCGCCTAGTGAAAGTAGAACAATTGTATTTTCTCAATGTTAATGTTATTATTTGCTTTGTCACCTTCCAGTTCTAGAACCTGACAATTTGTGAGGCAATCGATGTGGTAACAGAATTAATTTCAAGATGATAAATACATTTGATTTTGTTTTTTAGTGCTTGAGCAATACAAACTTTCAATCAGACGGAGATTATTTAACGTTACATTTTCGCATTTTAATGAAGGTTTACTTTTTTAGAACGATGTACAATTTAAATTTATTCTGGCGTGCCGCTATCTCCAAAGATCAGCTTCATCTCCTCAAAGGTCAACTTTTCGCCACTTGACATCTTTTTCAACGCAACCTCCTTTAACATATTCCATCTTTCCTGATTCTCTTTATTACGTTTGGTTCTTTCCTGAGTTGCTTCATACCTTGATGCACGTCTTTCCCCACTCTCCTTTTGTTTTCTCTGCCTATGTTCAACATAGTGCATTCGTGACTTTCTAAATTCAATTGCATTTAGTTGGGTCTCTACCATTTCTAATTTTGCTCCAATTTCTCTTATTCCATGAATTTCTTTTCTTCTTTCCTCATATAGGCTTTCACGCAGGTTCAAGAGCGTGTCAAGGCTGGCTTTTAACTCACCAATTTTATTACCGAACTCCGATTTTCGGTCGAAAATACTATTCATTTTAATTTTTATTGCCTCATATTGGGAGGAAATACTTCTATAACGATCTTCTTTCTTGTGTATCAGCTTCAAAGTATGAAGTTTAGTAGCAGTTTCTTTTGATCTAGCAACTAATTTACGCTCTTCATCTTTTGATAATTTCTTTGTCTGAATATCACGCTCGATCTGTTCCAAATTCTTGATCAAATTTACAAGGTCATATCTTTCCTTGCGTGATTTTGACGTTGCTACA
>DASQWJ010000036.1:0-3329 GCA_035640315.1 Nitrososphaeraceae archaeon | reverse complement strand
TATAATACTCGTAATACTCGTAATACTCGTAATACTCGTAATACTTGTAATACTTTCATCAATAACATCAATTCGATTCAGTATAACTTAGCAATGTATTGACACTTTTTCAACTTTGTTTAAAATCATCATCTTATAGTCTTTCGAAAAGTCCTTTTATAAAACAAAATAAAAAAGTTATAACTCATCGAATATAACGAAACAAGATGTCAGACTTAGTTTCGCTGCAAGAAAAGGCTAAACCACCACTAAAGTGGGCTGGCGGAAAACGATGGCTTCTAAAGTATCTTGGGAAGGTCTGGGCGGAGTATGATGCCTCAGGATTCCGTTTAGTAGAACCTTTTTGCGGGGGTCTGGCAATTACACTGGGTCTTATGCCGAAGAGGGCTTACCTAAACGACATCAATCCACATCTTATCAACTTTTATTCGCAATTAAAGTTAGGTCTTAAATCAAACATTACTTTGAATTACGATAAGACACTCTACTATAAACATAGACAAAGATTTAATGAACTAATATTGCAAGGAAAATCGGATACTAAAGAGGGAGCATTGCTCTTCTATTATCTGAACCATACAGGATACAATGGATTATGTAGATTCAATCAAAAGGGATTGTTCAACGTGCCGTTCGGAGAATACAAGAACGTTACTTATCTTAAGGATTTTAGTATATATGAGTCTATATTTCGGAACTGGAAATTCACTTGCAAGGATTTTGAGGAACTGGATCTCCAACATAAAGATTTTATTTATGCTGATCCGCCTTATGATGTAGAATTTAGGCAGTATTCCTCGCAAGGTTTCACTTGGAACGAACAGGTTCGTCTAGCAAAATGGATCCAAAGATTAAATGTTCCTGCGATTATATCCAATCAAGCAACTAATCGAATAGTGGAACTCTACGAATCTATGGGATTTGAACTGAGTTATGTTGACGCTCCTCGAATGATCAGTTGCACTGGAGATAGAAAACCAGCAAGAGAAGTTCTTGCAACAAAAATTTCATAGAAATGTCACTGAGAGATACGGGAACAGGTGATGTCCTTGAACAAATGGTTTTACCGTCTCTTGAAAGAGGTGGTTACACCTGTGCTAAGAGTACATCAGTTGGTAAAAGACCCGGAGGCGGAAAACATATTATTGATGCAATTGCCACAAAAGATGATCAAAATGTCCTGATATCCCTTAAATGGAAACAGGTAAGCGGAACTGCAGAACAGAAAATTCCATACGAGATAATTTGTCTTTTGAAGGAACTTAGGGACAATGGTGGTAAATACGATAAAGCATATCGTGTATTAGGTAGAGAAGGCTGGTCTCTCAGGAATTTTTATGTTGAGGGGGATTAAACGAATATTTAATTGATGCAAAAAAATAAAAATAGTTACCTTCGAAAATTTCATTTACTTAGCAAACAAAGGCAATCTATATTAACGATCTCTAATTTTCACATTATTGCGATAGAAGGCATTTCTTGATCATAGAATTAACGATTAATATTTACAACTTTGGAGCATTGAAATACTTACGGTGATTTAAAATCTCACGAGCGACTGATTTATTCTCTTTACGCTTTTCAGCCAAACTAGATTCCATTTCTTTAGTGAATCTTTCGATAAATTATTCGATTTCTGGAGTTTGTTCGTTAATCTTACCAAGTAAACCTTGACGATGGTAATCCTGTTCTTGTTCGAGAATGTTTCATTCTATAATCTGTCTAGGAAGATAATTAAATAAACCAACATATTCCAAAAACTCACCCCTCAAATTAATTTCGTTTAATTTACCTTCTAATTGCTCCATAGCATCTTTCATCTTCTCGATTCTATTGGGAGAAGAGCGAACTGCATTTTTGATACCGAACTTTGAAGTGTTCAAGACAATATCATTTATCTTGTTATACGATGTTATGGCAGTAAAATAGTTACGAATTGCACCGTATGACATGCCTTTATTCTACATTCCTACCAAGAACTCGATTAATTTTGATTCGATAACTCGAGGATTCTTTTCATCAATATCTGAATCTTCGATAAAGTGCATCCATTTATTGAGGTACATAGAATAGCAATTTTTGGTCACTTTGCTCCTTACAGATTCAAGGAATAGTTTAACGGTCTCTGATTCCATTTTTATACTTGCGTTTTTGAGTCTCAAACACTTTTGTAAAGTCTCAAAGGACTAATAAGTATATTTTATACTACACAATTTAATAACATTATCCTTAATCTAAAATTCTTGATAATGGGTAATCAGTTCGATTACACCGCAATTTAAATAAAAAAAATTTGATAATTTTACATGTCTTCAGAAGAATTAGTTTTAGAGAAGATACTCTCGACAGGTACAAACGGAATAAAGAAATCAGATTTAAAAAAGGAATTTACTGCATTTGATTTGGACAAGACTTTAGAAAATTTAGTTAATGAAGGAAAAGTAAGTATTGACAAAAAAGGGGCCGCATACTATTGTTGGACATCAGAGATTTACCTCAAACACCTATATGGTGTCGATCCAAAATTTAGGATTTTAATTGAACGCATGAAATTTATTGAGAGAAAATTGGATGTTCATTCAAATAGTGTCAAAGATGCACTTAATGGTTTAATTGATCTCTTAAAGACCGAAGGTGCAGATCACAATTCGCTAGTCAATTTAGATAATTTCAAAATTGAATTTGATACAATCTTGTCAAAGTCTAACAGCTCCATAGGATGGATTGAGTTAGGGCAAGTAAGAAATGAACTGAGCCAAAAATTCGATTTGAGCAAGAACGAATTTTACGAACTGGTTGAACAACTTGTTAACGCCTATCATAATGAATATGAGCTTTCTACAGGCGGAAACGAAGGCATCATACTGAGAGGTCTACTCCACGGGTATGTAAGGGGTATTTGACAATGTATCCATATGGATTAAAACTAAATCCGTATCCTAGTAGTCCGACACCTTCATATGTTGATAGTCAAATTCTTGGAGGCAAGACACACAAGGATGCCAAACAAGCGATAGTAGCCTGCATTTCTGATCTATTTTCAAAACTTGAAGGAGAGAATTCAACGGACAAAGATTTTAGATTGATAACTATGATTCAAGATGTCGGTTCAGGAAAGACGCATCTTGCATTTCACATCAAGGGACTTCCAGATCTATTTGAGAAAGCAGTGACTTCTTATGTTGATCTCTCTCAAGTTGCTCCCCGAGATATTCATAATATTTATGATTCGATACTTGGGGGATTTAGTCGTGATGACATAGAAAGCTTGAGAAGGAATATACTTTATTTCTTATGCAAAAAAGCTGATCATCATGGAAGCTCCGTAA
>DASQWJ010000035.1:0-3596 GCA_035640315.1 Nitrososphaeraceae archaeon | reverse complement strand
ACAATATATAATAAAAAATCCGTACATTGAGAATAAAAATTTGACTATAAAACTAGATACTTATTTCACTCCGATGTTTGCATTATGTTCTCGTAATAATTCTAATCCTTCATTCGTAATATGATACTGCTTTGATTTCTTTATGACATATCGAACCATTCTCCCTAAATGATAGTAGATAGAGCCCGTAGACAGGTCTGTTGCATATTTTATTTGAGAAAATCCCGCCGCACCATTACTATCTACAATTGCTTGTAAAATTTTGATTCTTGTTCTCCTGGCGCGGAGCTGTGTCTCACCTATCAACGAAAACTGTATGTAAATAAATTATTTATGCCTTTCTGAATTAATTATTTAGAATATTTACAAAATTAAAGATAACAGATACGGATATTTAAGAACTCACAGGAAACTGACTAGATCTTTTTGGAATTGTGGTGTTTGAATAATGACTTGTATGGATATTTAGGGAACACAATATAAATAGAAATACAATATACTAAACCATAATGCCAGTTGATCCTGTATGTGGAATAGAAATGGACGAGGAACTTGCGACAATACATGAGTATGGTGGAAAGAAATACTACTTTTGTTGTGAGGGTTGCAAAAGTATCTTTTCAAGAAAACCAGGCAAATATTCTAAAAAATAGGATGTTGTAACTAGAAAATTGTTACATGAATTAGTTTCTCTAGTCATAACTATTTAACCTAACAAGAGATATTTGGTATTATTCATTGTTTACCGTTGTCATATTACAATATTGAATTGGTCTGCAACAAATGCGGCGGTCTGAATAATAGAATATCTAACTTGAAATCTGTACGTGATATGCTAAAACCTATCAACAGTACATGCAAAAATTGCGGGATATTATTGAATCCATTTGATTTCGCAATCACTGCTGAAAAGAGGTATGAGAAATTTATTTGAGTTAATCAAAATATGAACTTACGAGTTAGAAGAGTGACTAATTACCGTGTATGTACTTTACGATCTATTGGGAACTATGCACTCAAACTCATTCTCACTTTTTATTTTATAGTAAGTATCTGCACGATTAGTAAATAATCCAACCTCAACAACACCAGGAATATTCTTTAAATCTCTTTCAGTTTCAATTATACTATCATAATTTGGTAACAATGTATCATAAATGATATTACCATTTTCCGATATGAATGGATAACCTTTATCTAGCATCCTTATCTTTGGTAAAGCCCCTTTTTTTTCAAGCTGCCTCATGACAAAGATTCTTCCAAATGGCGTTACCTCGATTGGAACTGGTATTGTTAACCGATCAACAAACTTGTTAGACTGAGCCACAATGACAAATTTACTTGACGATGCTATCAGTATCTTCTCTTTAAGAAGTGCACCCCCACCTCCTTTTATCATGTTAAGATCCGAATCTATCTGATCTGCCCCATCTATGACAATGTCGATATTTCCATCCATTTGATCCACTACCTTTAGCCCTAGCGATTCGGAAACGATCCTTATTTGAAGTGATGTAACTACAAATTCCAAAGTATCTTTATATTCCAAAAGTGCAAGATTTCGCACAATTTTTTCAACGGTGCTTCCACTTCCTAAGCCTATGGTACTTCCTTTGGAAATGTATTTCTTGAAAAAATCCTGAGAAAGAGCAATATACTTGTTGTCATTATGAAACTGGCTATCTATATTACCCTTATTCATGTGGTTAAAATGAACTATTCATATATACTTTAATCTTTACAAGCAAACTACTTTCATCAGTAACACGACTTTCTTACTATTTCCCTTACAACAAATAAGCGCGGTTTGAAAAATACTTGGGCAATGATGAATTGACAACGAGTATATATACGAAGCATCAATGATTATTCGTACAATGTCTGAAATGAGTGGTGCTAAGGCTCTTATGACTTCTCTTGAAAAAGAGGGAGTTGATATAGTTTTTGGACTTCCGGGTGGCGCAAATTTGCCAATTTACGATGCCCTGGTTGATGCTAACTTTAGGCATGTTCTGGTTAGACATGAGCAATCGGCAGCGCATATGGCTGACGGATATGCCAGAATAAAAAGAAAAGCAGGAGTATGTCTTGCAACATCAGGACCTGGTGCAACTAACTTGATCACCGGCATAGCCACAGCATACGCCGACTCTTCTCCGTTAATTGCCATAACTGGTCAAGTTCCATTGAACATGATAGGAAAGGATGCTTTTCAAGAAACTGATATCATTGGCGTTGCTAACCCATGCACAAAATATGCGTTTCAACCCAGATACGCTACAGAAATACCCGAAGTTGTAAAAAAATCATTCTATATTGCAGAGAGTGGTAGACCAGGACCAGTTCTGATTGATATTCCAAAGGATGTACAACAGGATGTCACCGAAATTCAATTCCCAGATTTAATTAAAGTAAGGGGATACAAACCAGTTGTAGATCCAGATCTATCAAATGTTGGAAAAGCAGTTGAACTACTGGTTTCTGCACAACGTCCAATCATCATGGCAGGTGGCGGGGTTATACTGTCTGGCGCTTTCTCTGAACTTCAGGCAATAGCTGAATTAATTATGGCTCCAGTCGTTACTACCTTTAAGGGAAAGGGAGCATTTCCTGAAAATCATCCTTTGGCAATGGGTCCGATTGGCATGCATGGTCATGCTGAGGCAAACAGAATTATCCTTGAAGCAGATTGCATACTCGCTGTAGGCGCAAGATTTTCAGATCGTTCTGTGGGAAGGTTTGATGAGTTTGGCAAGGGAATGAACATTATACACCTTGATATAGATCCGGCCGAGATTGGAAAAAACAAATCTGTAGACATTGCAATTGTTGGTGACGTCAAGTCTGCTCTTCGAACTATGGTTAAGATGTTATCAAAGACTTCCATTAAAAAGAGCAGTGAAAATCCATGGCTAAAAAGGCGAAAAGAGTTGATCGATTATTTTTCACAAAATATGAAAGATTACCCAAGGGAGATAACTGCCAGAAAAGCATTAAAAAAGTTAAGAGAACTGTTACCCGCCGAGTCAATAGTAACAACTGAAGTAGGTCAATGTCAAATGTGGACTTCATTGCATTTTGATGTTATCTCGCCGGGGACTTTCTTTAGCTCCACTGGATTAGGAACTATGGGATTTGGGTTTCCAGCATCTATCGGCGCAAAGGCTGCAAGACCAGACGTTCATGTTGTTGATATTGCCGGTGATGGTTCGTTTAACATGACAGAAAATTCATTGGCAGTTTCTGTACTAGAGAATCTACCTGTAATAGTGTTCTTATTGAATAATGACATGTTGGGTATGGTAGCACAGTGGCAGAGAACTTTTTATGATCGAAGATACATGGGCGTTCATCAAAAAAGCTGTCCTGATTACGTCAAAATTGCAGAAGCATACGGTGCAAACGGCATAAGTGTTCAATCTATGGATGAGCTGGAAAAAGCAATAAAAAGTGCCCTGAAAACAGAGGTTGCAACGGTAATTGATATTAAAATCGACCCCGAAGAAGATGTTTATCCATTTGTTGCTCCAGGTACTGGACTTAAGGATATGATAACAGGTGCATAGATAATGAGCTCTAGCGAATTCAAAAATAAA
>DASQWJ010000034.1:0-2698 GCA_035640315.1 Nitrososphaeraceae archaeon | reverse complement strand
AATGCTTCTTCAGGTTTGCCTGGTATACTGCTAAATTCCGAATGATACTGTACTGCAAAAAAGAACTTGTTTGATGGAAACTCTAGAATTTCAATTCTTCTCCCTTTATCAGAATGGCCGGACAACACCAGTCCGTTTTCTTCAATAACCTGTCTGTAATCCTGATTAAATTCGTACCTATGTCTGTGTCTACGCCCAATTTTCTTATATCCATAAATGGAACTGGCTAGCGTTTTGGGAATTATTGTTATGTCGTGGTTTCCCAATCTCATAGTACCTCCAAGGTCAACTGTATGCTCCTGTTCGGGCATGAATTTTACAAGGGAATTATTATTATTATGATTAAATTCTTGTGAGCTCGCATCGACCAGACCGCATTTATTCCTTGCAAATTCAATTAGCGAAAGTTGAAATCCAAAACATATTCCTAAAAATGGTATATCCTTTTGTCTGGCATAGTTTATCGAATTTATTATTCCCTCGCTTCCTCTAGCTCCAAATCCTCCAGGAACAAGGATTCCATCAAATTTGTTCAAGAATTTTACTTCATCTTTATTACCATTCTCAAATCGTTCAGAATCAATCCATTCAACACTTAATTTCCTACCCATCTTTGCCGATGAATGCAGCAATGCTTGATATACACTCACATAGCTATCCGGTAAATTCACGTATTTACCAACAATACCTATGTTTACATTCCCTGAAAAATTAGAAAAAGAATTTGTTACTTTTTTCCATTCAGTCCATCTAATGTTACGATTTCTCAGATCAAGCTTGTCAGAAATTACATCAACAATCCCTTGATCTTTTAATATTTCAGGAACTTCATAAATTGAAGAACAATCATGGCTTGAAATAACACATTGCTCTCTTATGCTAGCAAACATGGAAATCTTGTGCCTTGCTTCTTTATTCAAAGGCTTTTGGCATCTGACTGCAAGTATATATGGATGGATTCCAATCCTCCTGAGTTCTTGAACACTGTGCTGTGTGGGTTTTGTTTTTTGTTCTCCAACTACATCCAAAATTGGAGCAAGCGTTACGTGTATGAATAAAGTCTCAGTATCACCTTCTTCTAATTCCATTTGTCTGAATGATTCTAAGAATGGCAGACTTTCAATGTCACCCACTGTTCCACCACATTCAACAACTAAAACATCATAACCTTTAGCTAGCTTCTTTAAACTGTTCTTAATGACGTCAGTAACATGAGGTATTATTTGGACGCATTGACCCAGGTACTTGCCTTCTCTTTCAGACTTTATTACATCTGAATAAATCCTTCCAGTAGTAATATTGTGCCATTTTGTCATGGGTGTGTTAAGAAATCTTTCGTAGTTTCCCATATCCATGTCGCATTCCCCGCCGTCCTCTGTAACAAACACCTCACCATGTGCTGTGGGATTCATGGTCCCTGCATCATAATTCACGTAGGGATCAATCTTTGTGCAGGTCACCCTTAAACCAGTTAACTGCAGTAACTTTGCAACAGAAGAAGCAACTATTCCCTTTCCAAGACCTGACATTACTCCCCCAGTGATAAATATGAACTTGGGAAATTTGCTGCTGGCTTTATTATGTCTATACCGCACATTAGAGTTTATTTTATCACCTTTTTAATCGTTTTCAGATTATCTTGTCTTGTATTGAAAGCAAACCCAAGTCCAGAAACGAAGATAAAATTCTATAACGTAGTCTGATTAACCACATTAATTTCAGGCCTGCCCAATGTAACCTACGTTAGCAAAAAAACCAAGGATGGCATTCACATATTCATTGTCTTTATTAAGAAGATACATTGTATTTGCCATTTTTTTTTCTTTAATCCAATCAATGCTGCGTAAATCTTTAAGATTTCGTTTGATATCTTCTCTTTTTAATCCAGTTCTTTTATGGAGAACATAAATAGTTACCATTTTGTTTTCTTCGGCCAGGGCTTTTATTATCTTGATTTTTCCTATCGTTCCGATTCCATTTTCTATGATGGTCTTGCTATCATAATCCATTATTTTTTATTTATCTGTTGTTCTAATAAAGGTTCTAATTCAACTAATGATGTTATGTTCATTCCTATTTCTTTAAGTGATTTCATTTCAATTATTTTTCTATCGAGAAGATCGTTCATACAATCCTCGAATTCAAATTTCTTAACTTTCTGTTCGTCTGCCAATTCAAGTGCATAAGCTCGAATTTCCTTTAGCTCGACATATTGTTTCTTTCTCTTACTTTGTACTTTTAATATTGCCATTAACGTAAGTAAATAACTCTTTGGAAGCTCCTTCAAATCCTCCATTGTAATCGATGGTCTGTTAAGACCGTGGACCTTACGAATTTGTTCTAATGTTATTCTATCGCTCCCATTAGCCTCTGCAAGATTCCCTGCATATAGCAGTATGTCAAGAGCATACCTAACATCTCCGCCTTGAGAAGTTGTTGTAATTAGTGACACTTCATCAATTATATCAGTTCCGACAACTTTTGGATTAAATGATTCTGAAGATCTGGTGACTAGAATATCGCTTATCTGCTCTTCAGAATAAGGCAAGAACTCTATTGGTATTCTTCCCAGAGTACTTAATTCTGAACTATCAATCTTGTCATGAAAGTCCGTACTCCTTGCTATGAATATTACACCGATAACGTTACAGTGTTTTGACAAGTCAAATTCATTGAGACGAGTAAAGTCATAGATTAT
>DASQWJ010000033.1:0-3525 GCA_035640315.1 Nitrososphaeraceae archaeon | reverse complement strand
AACATGACTAATTCCAATAACATGACTAATTCCAATAACATCACAAATTCCAATAACATCACAAATTCCAATAACATCACAAATTCCAATAACATGACTGATTCCACTAATTTCACTGATACCACCCCAACAGAAATCAGTTTCGTTGATACCAATAACATGACTAATTCCAATAACATGACAAATTCCAATAATTTCACTGATACCACCCCAACAGAAATCAGTTTCGTTGATACCAATAACATGACTAATTTCAACAACTCCTCCATCACTCATGATAATATCAATGATAAGGCTTTTTATATCCTAATCAATAGTGTAAATAATAAAATACGTTTTGTTCCGGATATAGTAACGCTCACTGAGGGCGACAAGGTTATTTGGCTCAATCAGGACAATTCAGAACACAGGATCACAGTAGTTTCACAGTCTAATTCTGGATATCAATTGATGAACACGCTTATTCTTCCGAATGGGATGATCGAACATCAATTTCAATTGAGAGGAACATATTATTCAGTTTTGGATGATCTCCGCACCAAGGGTACCCTCACTTTTCTAGACAAAGCTGATGAAGTTAATGCAGTTTCTATACCTTCGGGTGACTAGATTTTCGAAAACTTGAGAAGGTTAAAATTCGAATTAGATGCAGGAGCAGATGAGTCTTAAATTTCAGATTGATCCTAATTAGAATATCTAACTTCGCTCTTCTTGTTCCGGTGGATAGAGTAGCGTTTTAGTTAAATCGTAGCCTCTCTTTGACCAGAATCTGTCCGCTTTCTTAGCGAGATCTTCAAAATTCTTCATAAAGGGATTAAAGTTCCTTTTCTTTCTTTCAGCCTCTACATGTTTCTTTAGGTATTTCCAACATCTGTATGCAAGTGGTCCATATTCTATCAGGAATAGTTTTTCATCAATATTCCTTGACTTTACCAATGTTCCAATCACGTCAAAGTCTGCTCTCACGTCCACAACTTCTGGAACATTATCGAATATTCCGACGTCTTTATTTTTTTCATATTCAATGTATAACTCGTAAACTTTCCGTCTGGAAGTTCGATGTTCTCTAGTATTCAGTATTTTGAAAGCGTCTAGGAGTCCTTTGATTTGATGTTGTTTGTTGCGATAATTAATTGTTACAATTGCAATGAATATTGTTGCCACAAGAGAAAAAATCCCTAGCCAGTTCATAACAATTAATTCAGTCACCGATTCCAAATCCATAAATTAATTAATAAAGTTCACTTATTATAGTCATTGAAAAGGTATCATGAGGTATATTCACAGGATCTTGTTTATTAGTAGCCTTGGTTTAAAAAGGGTAAATGAGTGCTCCGCCAAAATTCTGCGCTAGCTGTGGTGAAAAATTAGACACTGAAAAAGAGATGGATGAATGTCCTAAATGTCATTCAGCCTTGCATCAGCATTCTGAACACACGAAGTCCCCTTCTCGCGTTGTAGGACAGTTACCGTACAAGAGCCCAGGAACAGCAGCACTTATAGCATTTATTGGCGGAATATTTGCTTTACCTGGGATAGGTCACATATATGTAGGAAAAGTTGGCAAAGGAATTGCAATACTAATTTTGGGTATTGTTCTTATCATTCTTACAATTGTATTGATTTTTAGTGTTGTCCCTTTTACTATGTCAACCGACGAAGCTACCACACTAGAAAACGCATCAATCGGAATTTGGATTCCAATCATGAGTGCTGTGTTCGGAATTGCTTACTTAGTATTGTTTGTTTGGCAAATCTTCAATGCTAGAAAGCTTGCAAAGAAATTCAATGAGTCTGTCAAAACAACAGGAAAAGAACCTTGGTAACGTAATTGGAAGGGATGAATCTGGAATTTTTGATTGGTCGTGATGAGACATTTTTACTTTCAATATAATGGAAGTTTAAAATAATAATATCAGAAACTCATATACTGTTGGCTTTAGTGAAAGAAATCAACAAAAGTAGCGCTATTGACAAGAACTGAATTGGATTGGCTTTTGGAGGAAGTCAAAATATCAAAGCAATTTGAATATAGAATCAAGAGTGATATTAGAAAAAACTCAAAAACTTTACTGATTCAGAGTTATCATTGCTTATTGAGAAAAAATTATTGATGAAATTGATCTGAGGAAATATGCTCAGTATCTGAGGGCTAATGCTCAAATGGATGGTCACAGTAATTCACAGCAGTCCAAAAATTTTTAATTTCAATCTCAATATATGGTGGGCCGGAAGTGATGCGTGACGATATCGGTTCTAGACGCGGATTTTCATTACTCCTAATGCATATAAACACTAAATTAAAGAAAAAAAGCCTCACAAGGGAGTTAGTGCGTAAACGAAATACGTGATAAAACAACACCTATTATTCCAGTATTGTATACATAAGGTCTACCTTTTGCTATTCGATTATTAACGCTCCAATCTGAGCCAACTAATGTGCCTATTCCGGTAACTATGAAACCTACAACTATCGTAATTATTGCAGAAATCAGTAATTTATTCATCCTCGGTCATTACCGATTAAGCAAATATTGTTACTGTTATTGAGTGACTATAGAAGTGGTTTGGCTTCTCCAGTTCCTATTGTACCATTTACAGCCAATTCCAATACAGGCCCAAATGTATTTCCCATATCGGTACTGATTCTCACCACTGGAGTATCTGTTTGGTTTGTTTTCTCCCACCATGTTACTACAACAGTCGAAGCATCTGCTGCAATTTCAGCGCTTATTGAATCTGCATTAGTTGAATTACTGAGGTTTATTTTTTCACCAAACGTTTCTCCTCCGTCTTGAGATGCTCTAAACATTACTTCACCATTAGAATTAGGCGTTCCTTTATCGGTAAACCAAACGACATAGATATTATCTCCTACTATAGCAGTCGGAGCCTTCTTTTGTACGGGATCTATATCAGGGTTAATCCAAGCGCGTGTCTGAGGTATGGTTGTCGCTCCAAGAAATATGACTATTGCTAATAGAAACAGTATTTTCATATTTCCTTGCCACATGCTTCTAGCCGACATGTAATATATCTGGGACCAACAAAGATTATAATATTTGACTTATCTGATTAAGAATGAAGGATCGCAATGACTCGTAGAGTGGCGTACCTCCAAATATTATTTTGTCGATTGGTCTATGATGAAATATATTCTTTCGGCAATTTTTTTGTTCTCCATACTGACTTTTGATGTGACGTTTGGAATAGCTTCTGCCCAGGTTGAAAATGAAGGTAACAACACGAATGATACAAGCGCTGCTATAGCAAATTTGTCAAACGCAAGTTCGTCTCTCGGGGAGGCTCAGAATATGAGCGTTATCGAAGGGACAATGAATGCGACCAAGTGAGAAAATCTCACGCAGCTCCTTTTTTTCATTGATTTAGATACTTCGTTTTCCTTCAAGTAGCATTCGAATTAAAACACTTCGTAACGATTACTTAAACCAATAATAAATATGATGTCGTTACTATTCCAGATATAATGAATAAATCAGATAAGATAGAATTTAGATTGCATAA
>DASQWJ010000032.1:0-3420 GCA_035640315.1 Nitrososphaeraceae archaeon | reverse complement strand
ATTCGCGAGGTCTCAACTTGGAAACACTGAGGGATTCAACCCGGACAAGACTGCAAGTTATACACTTCCTTCTTCGAAGCTTATGCCCAATATCATTTATCTTGAGGGAAAGTGGAAAAACAATGTAGATAGCATGGAATTAGTTGGGAATGAGGGCAAAATCCTTCTTGATTATTCAGCCAAATCTGTCAACATAGTAGCAGGTGGAAAAGGGCAGATAACTGTCAAGGAATTAGGAAAAGATAACAAGACAAGCAATACTTATAGAGGAAATGATCTTGATAATGAGGGAAAGTTGACCATAGACGGACAGAGACTATACAATATTGGAAATCATCAGAACTATGGAAACCGTCAGATTGAGATTGATGTAAATGGACCTGGCTTCATGATCTATACATTCACCTTTGGATGAATGTATTTATTTCACAAGTCGATAACATGATTCATTGGAGATAATATAACACAAAACGTCTTGATTGATGATTCTTTCAATGAAATATTCAAAATCCTGTGTATTGAATATCAATATTTTACGTCAAAAAATAAATAACAATTATACTGCTAATTCATAGTCTAATCAATTTGAACTCCGAGTCATGGATAAATGTTGCACTTTCCGATAATAACATGACATGTATCAAATTAATTAGAAGTAAAAGACGTAAACGTATGTGTATAACCGTAGACCGTCAGGGGATATCTGTTCTCTCTTCAATAAATGAAAAGATTGAATCGATAAGAAATTTTGTAAACGCAAATAATAAATGGATTGTGAAAACAACAAAATTTTATCTGAAATTAAATGAGGGCTTGGAACATGGTCCTCTTCAAAGGGACGAACTTGTGTATCTTGGTAACAAGTACAAGATTCAATTTATCAAAGATTCCTCACAATATTCGATTCTGTCTGAAAATCTTTTGAAAATCTCATTTCATGTGAAAGATAAACGGAGAAACAAGGAAAATATTATAAACTGGTATAAAGTACAAACAAAGAAAATAGTAGAAACAAAAGTTCCTTTATTAGGAAAACGACTATCGATATCTTATGGAAAAGTAAGGATAAAAAATCAAAAATCAAGATGGGGAAGTTGCTCTAAAGATGGTAACTTAAATTTTAACCTACTATTGTCTGCTCTTCCCTCTCATATTATTGATTACGTTATTGTCCATGAATTAATACACCTGATCGAATTCAATCATTCAGAACATTTCTGGAAGCTGGTAGAAAAAGCAATTCCAATGTACAAGGATTGTAGAAATTGGTTAAAAAAAAATGGGCCATATATACAGCTCAACTAGATATTTAACTTCATGGGGCCGAATTCACCTTGTAAGCCTATGAGGCAGATCAAAATTAACTTGATTCAATAACAATATGAACGTAGTTTCATATTCTTGTCAAATATTTTTGAATCATAATAAGATTAGTCGGCTATTTAGTAATTCAGTTATGGGTCTAATCTATGAAATTCACAAATATCAACAAGAAGAGTTTCAGTACGTTGTTGCTAGCACGAATAAGTATCCTGAGACAAAGGTAAAAAACGATGTTGAAAGAATGAATTCCATGTTAAATGAGTCAGTGAGAACAATGGGAATAAAATATGTTTTTGTAGTCTCCGACACATCTGATTCTGCATATAAAGAGCGCAAAAAGAAGAATTCTTATTAAACAGAATTGTTCTATTGCCTTCATATTTGATTTTTAAGAAGATTCACCCGTTCCAAAGCACAAAGAATTTTGGTATATTCTTTTTGCTTTCTTGCTGGGTGATACTATTTTTCTCCGCTACCATAATGAATAAGAATTTTATTAATAGTGCTGATGCTCAAGCAGGATATCAATATGCACCAGGCCTCGTCCTGACAGGTTCGAATTATCAAGATGTTGCTAGTTCCAGTTCACTTAGACCAACACAGTTCAGTGTTGCAGCGTGGTTTAAGACATCATCCAACTTTGGATCAGACGCTTTCATCGTGAATAAGGGCGGCATAGGAAGCGATAGTTCAGGTCAGAATCTAAACTATGGTATATGGATGAACAGCGCAGAGCAAATAAAAGCTGGATTTGAAACAAGCTCAGGGACAGATCAATTTGTTACTTCTCCTGGTACTTATAATAATGGTCAATGGCACTATGTAGTGGTAACCAATGATGGTTCTACGGTAAGATTATACATAGATGGCGCGCAAGTTGCCACCAAATCAACATCAGGTGCATCACCTGAAACCTCAGGAACAAAACCTGTACGTGTCGGTGCTAATTCCAGGGTTACTCCACCAGGAAACTTCTTTACTGGGGAGGTAGATGAAGTCAGAGTATGGAATGATGATCTGACAACACAGCAAGCGGCAGATGCATTCGCAGGCAGCTCTTTCAATACTGCAGAACAGGTTCTTTACTTACCATTTGCTAGTTCTGGCTCAGATACTGATATTTTTGGAATAAAGAAACTCTATCAGACAAAGAATAACGGTGAAGAATGGTATATCAACATGAACAATCCGACGAGTGATAGCAGATTTAATCCGCAGAATACAATTACAAAAAATCCAGATGGTTCATGGAAGATGAAGGCGACTCAAGTCCGCATGACTGTATATACTTCAACAGGATATGATGGTAATGATATACCCACTTTGGATCATAGTGAGATAGCTGCAAAGGGATATATGCTCAGGCCAAATGACTGGAAGAATTTTGAAATGACTCAATATGTTAAAGTAAATACGTCGCCTAGTGATGATAATTTTTCACCAAACGGTAGAGGTGGCAGGCATACTGGTGCAGGCGCTCCTGAAGGATGTGAAGGTTCTTCTATGAAAGGAGATGTCTTCTTCTCTGGAAAAGTAAGATTCGCAAAGGAGCAGTGGCATGTGAGCTATGTATTTACTAGCCTCAAAACTCTTTCGACTGGATCAATAGAGGATAAATGGACTGGAATAAAGTTCATTGTGTATAATTTCGTTCAAAATAACAAGGTAGTTGTGAAAACAGAATTATGGCTTGACACGAACAACAATGGTAACTTTGTGAAAGTTGATGAGAGAGTAGACAATGGTGGTTGGGGTACTGAAGGCACTGAATGCGGCGGAGCTCCTGATCAAATCATATCGTGGGGAGGACCAATTACTACATTTAGATGGGACACGGCAACAGACGTTGACTTTAAGAATCTGAGTGTCAGAGAAATAATTCCTCCTCAATAGATGAACATAGAAACCACCATTTCATCTCAAATCAAACAATAATTGACGAGATAATAATAGAAAATGCAGCATCAACAACAACACTAAATTTATTATCTATCACTCAATAGTGAAAGTTGTAGAGTTTCAAGGTTTTTATGTATGTTACTGCATAATATTTCAGTCTAAATGTATGAAAAATACTTGACATTAATCCTACTAGTC
>DASQWJ010000031.1:0-7289 GCA_035640315.1 Nitrososphaeraceae archaeon | reverse complement strand
AATGGAAAACTCATGAGTTATTCAAAAGAGGATGCAATTTTTATGCATTGTTTGCCCGCAAAACGGGGTCAGGAGGTAACATCAGACGTAATAGACGGAAAAAAATCGGTCGTGTGGGATGAGGCAGAAAATAGACTCTATGTACAAAAATCAGTATTACTTGGTTTCCTATCCTAATATAGCTGAAGATCGATCATAAGAAGTCGATGAGTTTTCGTCCAAAATAATGAGGAATAGACTGGAAAATAAAAATCTGAAAATTCAGACCAATCCTCAATGCTAGTTCCAACTATAGTTTAAAAGTGATGTACTATATGATAACGTTCTTGGTTGAATAACTTATGAAATTGTCCAATAATTGATCGTGAATCTACTCTAATTAACCATTCAACATTAGTTTAATTTTTTTTGAAAGAAATAATGGAAAAAATTGCCTTCCCGCTTGTTTTTAAATTCGACGTAAGACCCCCGTATACCATATTTCTTCATTGAATAAGGAAGAATATCCTTACCAAACAATTTTCAGAAAATATTATAAGCCAACATGAATTCTAGAGAATTGGGAAAGTATGCAGAAATCTGACTATATTAAAGTTTGTCAGCAATGTATTAAAAATATCAATGGGCTTCTTACTGGAGTGACTTTATTACTAGAAAACGAAACAACAGGAAAATATGCGCTTGGACTTTACATGTATGCAGTTGAAGAATATGGCAAGATGTGGTTATTGAAGAAATATTTAGAGAACAAAAAAGAAGGAGATTTACCCCCTCCAGCAGGAATTTTTGACGATGGGAGCCATAATAAAAAAATCGACGAAGGATTCAAGCATCTACCTGACGAATGTAAAAAACTGTCGTTCCTTCGGGAAATAAAAGTGAACACTTCTCCTAATGACGAAATCATGATGCTCGAAAACGGAAAAACAGTTCTAGTGCCTGCAGGAACGACAGGGATATATGAAAATAGTCCAGGACCTTCAAAAAGATATGTACAACGGGAATTTAAGACTGAGTGTTTTTATATTGATGCAGATCCATTTCAGAATAAGGAACGAGAAAAACTTTATGGAGAACCCACAATCATGAAATCGAATGTTTCCCTTTTTAAAAAGTCAATTGAAACATATATTGATACTCTCTTGAGCTAAATAATAAGGGTCAATAGTCTATTCTAATATCTCTTCAAAATTAAGTGAAATCCGACCTTACAAATATGAAAATACCAAATTAAGTTTTACTATGATTTAGTAATTTCATATGCATCTATGCTGTAACTATTTCCTTTATTGTACTTGCAATGTTCTGCTTTACTAGATCTATTCTTTCTTTCTTTTTCTGAATTTGATTTGAATATTTCTGTAATCGCACTTTTCTTTTTCTAATAATTTTAGTCTGTTCCTTTGGATTAGGAGAGCCTTCCGAATTGCGAACTCTTATTGACTTGATTGTATCAATATCTCTTATTGTCATGATTAATTTATCGGGCACTATATTGGCTTTTACCTTTGAGAGTACCCCTTTAATATCAGAACTTGTTAACGACTTGAATGGTATTTCCTCATTTTTCTTTACCGAAAGATTTACTAGCGCTCCAACCAACTGATGTGCTGTTCTAAACGGTACCTTGTATTTTGTAACCAGCACTTCAGCAATATCCAAAGAAATTGCATAACTTTTTGTCGACGCCGTCTTCATTACGCCTTTCTTTACAGTTAAATTCACAATGACGTCATTAATAACTTCAAGGGAAGAGATCACTAATTCGATAGAATTCCAAAAAGGTAACTTTGTATCCTGCAGGTCTCTGCTGTATCCAGAAGGTAGCGATTTTAGTATTGTCATAATAGTTGTGAGGCTTCCAATTACAATTGCCGTTTTAGATCTTGTAATTTCAAGCGGATCAGGATTTCTTTTTTGTGGCATGGCACTTGATGTTGATGCATGTCTATCGCTGATTTCAACGAAACCAAACTCTTGGGAGGACCAAATGATGAGGTCTTCAGATATTCTACTCAGCGTTATCATTATTGAGGCCAAATTTGATGTAAACTCTATCATGAAATCTCTCGAAGATGTTGCATCTATGGAATTGGACATTATACCATCAAACCCAAGAAGCTTTGCCGTAATGTTTCTGTCAATTGGTAAAAGCGATCCTCCAATAGGCCCTGAACCTAATGGGGATTGATTTATCCTTTCATAGAGCGAAAGCAGTCTATCGATTTCGCGTATTAGTGCTTCAGAGTATGAAAGCAAGTAGTGAGCAAAGTTTCCAATCTGTGCTTGTTGCAAGTGTGTATAAAGTGGCATTATTGAATCCAGATTTTTTTCAGACTTGGCCAAGAGTCCTTTTGTCAAATCAATTAGATGAATTATAACATTGATAATGTCATCCCTTGCCTTGATTCGAATATCTGTTATTACTTGATCATTTCGAGATCTTCCTGTCTGGATTTTTCCGCCTACGTCAAATCCCGTCTTTTTTATCAAATGTGCCTCAAGGGCTTCATGGATATCTTCGAATCCTTCTCTAGAAAGTTTTTCTGGATGATGAGAAACAATATTCAACTCTCCTACCAAACGGGAAACTTGAGCTTTTTCCAATACGCCAATCTTATGTAACATTATGACATGAACCTTAGTACACAAAATATCATAATAGAGAATCTTTTCATCTATATCAATGGATGAAAGAAAATTTAATGTGCGCTTATCTAGATCTTCTTTGTGGCGCGATCTATACATTACTAATTCAAACTACTGCTAGACTTGATTATTAATATTTGTGGCACGGCGGCTATCTAATCGCATTGACCTGCAATCGAATTGGTGATCAAAAATCAATAGTTATATAGTATAAAAATAAATTCTATAGACATATGAGTCAGGAAATTCAGCAATTACGCAAGTCAATATTTGATGAGCTCACAAAGATAGTGGATCCTGAAATTGGAGTTTCTATCATGGAACTAGAGTTAATTGATAAAGTAGACATTGAAGATGGTAAAGTAAAAATAGATTTACACTTGACAAGCCCGTTTTGTCCTGCAATATTTGGATTTAAAATTGCCCAAGACGTTAGAGATAATGTTTACAAGATACAGGGAGTAAATGAATCAAAAGTCAATGTAAGTAATCACTTTATGGCTGATGCAATAAACAAACAAGTCAACGAGAGCAAATTACCCGCAAAATAGATAACTAGTTTATTTTGTAGTAATTATCAAAATTCTGATTTTTGACTGCTACTTTGCCATAAAAAATAGCTCTATTTTGTGTTTGAGCTATTATTGTTATCATTGATGCTGTCTATTTCAATTTTTTTTGCAGGAACCTTGTCGTTCTTGGATATACCAAGCATGTATGATCTTAGTAACTGTATTCCCAAAGCCGGGTCTACGCCTTTGGGACATACTTTGCTACAAGAACCAGCAAAATGACAACGCCAAATTCCATGTCTGTCATCTACAATATCCAATCTTTTCTTTGATTCATCCCTAGTATCGGCAAAATACCTATACTGTTGAGCCAAGGCCTGCGGTCCGGGAAAGTTCACATCTGTTCCAACAGTAGGACATGCAGAATAACATAATCCGCATTTTATGCAGTACGAAAACTGTAGATACTTGTCTACATCTTCAGGGGATTGGTAAAATGAAAAAGTCCCTTTGCTAGTATCAGGTTTATCTTCTTTATTCTCATTTGCCTGTATATAGGGTTCCATGTTTTTATGATGGGTAAAGAATCGAGAGAAATCAGTAACAAGATCTCTTATTATGGGAAAATTTGGCAAGGGCTCACACTCAATAGTGGACGTTTCTAATTCAGAGATTTTTGTATAACATGCTAATTTGGGTATACCATTTATTTTCATTCCACACGAACCACAGGATGCCATCCTGCAAGAATATCTGATTGCAACACTAGTATCCATGTAACTTTTTACATACAGCAACGCATCAAGTACGGTCGTCCATTTTTTATAAGGAACTTCAAAAGTGTCGTAGTGAGATCCTGACTTTTGTTCTCTGTTTTCTCTATACACTTTTAGCTTTATTTTTTGCTCATTATTATTCTCAGTGGTGTTACTCATTTTCAAAATCACAATCCATTTGCCAATATTATTGTTCTAGTGCCATATGCTATGAGTCCTATCATTGCTGAAATTGTCACTATAGTTACCATGTTTTCCCACGCTCGACTCTGTCTTAGCTCCAGCAATATTATTCTTATTCCATTAAATCCGTGTACGGAAATCAAAACTAAAATCGCCTCTAAGATTAGAACATATATTATATTCTTGTAATTGGCCACAATGTAATCGTACTCTAGGCTCTGTTCAAATGGAACCACCAATCTCATCATTATGTGTAGCGCTACGACGAAAATTGCAGCAATTCCTGTAATGTAATGAATTTTCATTATTTGACTTTCTTTTAGTATTGTGCGGCTTGCCATTTTGATTTATTCACTACACTCCAAACAAGACGTTAAAACCATAGAACATTGCAGCCGCGGCCAGGATTAATGCTATCCATATCCCAGATTTCTGTCTATAATTTAATGAGGCTGGACTGTAAGGATAGTCGGGTCTGCCGGGGGTTCCGAGTCCGATGCCTGCATGTGTAAAGACAAGTCGAATACCATTTGCAGAATGAAATGTGCTAGCACCTATTACCATAATTAGAAACAAATGTCCCCACACTGTTTGAGTTAGTTCCAAAAATGACTCCCATGCGCTTTGGCCATCAACTATAGTACTTGTTTCATACACATGTCCAATAAAATAGATCAAAAGAAAGACTCCTGTTAGTCTTTGGAACCAGTAGGATATTCTCTCCCATCCATACCGTGAAGGATTTAACCATCCTCCTATTCCTTCTAAATTATTACGAGTGGGCCGTTCAATCTCTTTCATTAGTATTTTCTCTCTGCTGGGACATATCGTGTTAATGTTACAGGATGCCATGAAAAATGCGGCTCGCCGCCATCGCCTTTGAAATATGCCAGTGTATGTTTCAGGAAATTAACATCATCTCTATTAGGAAAATCTGTCCTAAAATGGGCACCGCGTGATTCTTTTCTGTTCAAAGCTCCAGCAATTATTATTTCGCCTACTCTCAATAATGAATCTATCTCCATTACATTAATGAAATTGGTGTTATATTCTTTAGCGCTATCGTCAACATGCTTCCATGTCAAGTTCCGAAGCTCTCTTACCTTCTTCAAACCTTCAATAAGGTTTTTTTCATCTCTGAAAATATAGGCCTTGACATCCATCATGTCTGTAAACTCCTTTCTGACATCGTATGGGTTTACATCACCTTTGCCACGGAAAATTCCATCAAATATCCTCTTTTCTTCTGTTTGAACCTTGGCTTCTAGATTTGTTGCAGTTGCTCGGTTTTCTTTCTTTTTTTCTGCGTATTGTGCTGCAAGTCTGCCTGTAATGCTTCCCCAAACCAAGCATTCTGAAGTAGAGTTTGCTCCAAGTCTATTTGCCCCATGCAGGCCGTTGCAGGCAGCTTCTCCTGCACACCATAAACCATTCATCTCGGTTTGACCGTTGATATTGCTGTGAATACCACCCATCATGTAATGGCAAACGGGTCTAATTTCAATGGGTTCACTTATGATGTCAACACCCGAAAATTTGATGCCGATCTCTCTGATTCCCGCCAATTTTTCTTTTATACGCTCTTCACCTAGGTGAGTAAGGTCTAACTTGAGACATGATACCCCAGTTTCATGAATAAATCCCCTGCCGTTGTCAATTTCCTTTATCATAGATCTGGAAACAACATCGCGGGGTGCTAGCTCTAATTTTTCTGGAGCATATGTTTTCATGAATCTCTCACCTTCATTGTTTATCAAATATCCACCCTCGCCTCTGGCTCCTTCCGTTATTAAAATACCTGAAGGAAGAATCCCAGTAGGGTGAAATTGAACAAATTCCATGTCCTTTAGGGCCAGACCTGCTCTGTAGCCCATATCCAGACCATCAGGGGTAGAAGAGTAAGCATAAGTTGAAAAGCTATACAGACGTCCAGCACCACCTGTGGCGATAATTGCAGAACTAGAATTGATGACATTAAAGTTCCCACTTTTCATCTCTATTGCAGTAACACCAGAAAAGTTATTGTTACCATCATCGAGAATTGAAGTACAGTACCATTCATTGTAAAAATGAATGTTGTCGTATTTTAGACAAGTATCGTACAGTGTTTGCATTTCATAAAAACCAACCTTATCTTGCGCATAAGTGGCTCTTGGGAATGAATAACCTCCAAATTTTCTCTGATCAATTCTGCCATCATCTTTTCTGGACCAGGGCATTCCCCACCTGTCCATTTGGTAAATTTCATTTGGTATTTCATTTGCTAGTTTTTCTGCAACATCTTGATCGCATAGAAAATCACTACCTCTTATGGTATCATAAATGTGGGATTCAATGTTGTCCCCCTCATCAGAAAATAGTACGGCTGCTGTTCCACCTTCAGCAGATACTGAATGTGAGCGCATTACCTGCACCTTTGAAATCACTCCAATGTCTAACTTGTCATTAGTCATGGCAGCAGATATAGCAGCTCGTAATCCAGCAAGACCTGTGCCTATGATCAGCATGTCGTGAGAAATGTGATCTGTCAAATATCTATTGCAACCTCATCCATCCATCGCTCCATCTATTAACCTTTACGTGACCTCTATATTTAGCAGTAAATATATTATTCTTTTTCATGCAAAATGAAATTTGCAAACACGGCTACAGTTTAATTGTGAGTAGATATTTTTGCAAAACAGATGAGCCTAAATTGTACTGGTAAAGTCCTCCTCACAACCAACACGTCAGACGAGGAAATAGCACAAGCTGCCAAGCAGAAATTGATTGAAAACGGTATACATGAAGCTCAGATAACACTGGGCCATGATATTCAAGTTCTTGAAAAAGATGATTTGTATGTTAGCTATGATCCACCAGATTTGGTAGTAAGACTTGTGTACGACAAGAAACCAAACGGCATGATAAAGATGAAGAATATCAAAATGATTAAAATCTAATGCAAGTTTATTTACAAGGCTAACTTGAAACTAGAAACTAAATTATCTGTTCTAAATATTTTTCAATTTCATTGATACTCTGTTTCTGTTCCTTTGATTCTGTTTTTATGGTAACGATGCCTTTTTTGTAATCGTCAAGACTTATAATGATTATCGCAGTTGCTTTTTTGAGTGCGGCTTCGTGAAATTGTTTGCTTATAGATCTTTCATTGATGTCGTAATCAGTA
>DASQWJ010000030.1:0-2670 GCA_035640315.1 Nitrososphaeraceae archaeon | reverse complement strand
ATCATGATTACCTATTAAGATGATTGCATTAGTTTAATATTGGATCCTTTTTCAAGGCCGCGCACAAGGAACGTGCCTGAAATGAAAAATTGTTCGTGGTCGTAAAGAAATTCTTGTATTTCTGAAATATTGTGCCGATCTAGTTTCGTGAAATCTGCGCTAAAAATATTTTCGAAAGGAGCTTTTACCAATAGTCTCTACAAAGGGTTTTATTCTAATCTTTTAATCCTTCAAGAATAATTACACAATTTCTTAGTATTTCATATACAAATTTCAACAAACGAATGATTGATCTGCATAAATATTTTTAAATAAGCTCTGAGAAGGCAATGTTATGGCAGATTCAATGTTGATGTATGCAATAACTACTGCAGCTTTCATAGGATTCGTAATAATCTTGAGCTCTTCAAGGGCCAAAAGATACCGACATCATTCAGCCCCTGTTACTGCAACCTCCGAAAACAAAAAGGTAAAGTATTCATCTGATGGAAAACCGATGTCAGACTAAATTTTTTTGAATTACTCAACTCATTCCTTTTTTTTACCTAATTAACGCACAACTTATATTCTGGTCGTAGGCGATTTTTTTATGGCTAAAGGTGCAAGAAGAGGCGGGAGAGTTAGGGATAAATGGAGAGATAAACAATGGCTTATTCTCGACTCACCGAATTCCTTTGGAGATTTTGGAGGACACCATATCAATTATCTTCCTATAACGGATCCCAGTACAGCAATTGGCCGTGTTGTTGAGAATACATTATTTGACATCAAAAAGCAAGATCCAGCGGATCACAAGACCAAAGTATTTGTAGAAATTGAAAATGTAAACGAAGGGGTTGCTAGTACAATTTTCAAGGGTCATGAATACGGAAAGGAATTCTTAAGAAGCCTTGTTAGAAGAGGCAGTTCTATGATTACACACATACATAATTACACTACACAAGATGGTAATGAATTCAGAGTTGAAATTATTGCATTCAGTCAACGAAGGATAAACTCGTCAAAGAAACATGAATTAAGAAGGGTCATACATAATTTGTTATCGGATAAAATACCGCAATGGGATCTCAATACTTTCATAAGACAAGTTACAGATGATAATAGCGAATTTAACAGAGAAATCTTGGAAAAGGGAAGAAAGATCTCTTCTTTACGACACATCGGCATCAAGAAGACCAAACTAGTATCGTCTCTTAAATCTACTGCGACTGTCCAAAGTAGCGACGTAGATGAAACCATAGATGAAACTGCAAGCAATATAGAGCCAGATGAGGATCAACAGAATGCAGGTTAAAGATTTTCAATCGAACTTTGATAATTTTTAATTAATTAATTCAACGTTGACCCTTTCTGCATCCATAAATATTGTAGCGCATGCTACTGAGGATGTTCCAAAAATTCTCCAAAAAATGAATGATGTTTTTTCGATCCCAATGGAAAAAATTCTAGTTTCATCCGCAGAAGGTCATTGGGGAAATGAAATTTCACTTATCAAGGCAGATTGCGATCACAAGGAATCGAATGTATTATTAGAGAAAATCATTACGGGTCTTAAAATCGGTGAAAAAAAATATCTTTTGCAATCAATATCAAAATCATTTGATGAAAAAGACAATTTTTACATCAGATTGAATAAGCAATCAATGTGTAAAGGAGCAATCTCCTTATCTGAACATGATTCAATAAGAATAAGATTCAAACCAATTAAAGAATTTAACCAAAATAATAAATTTAAGGATCATGTGATCAACCTATTTACAAGAAAATAGATCTGGGAGTTCATGTATCTGACATCAGCAAAGCTATGACTATATGCAAGTTATCAGGTATAGACATTATAGGCGTTGATTCAGGAAACATGTCAAATATCAGTCCTCAAGAAAATATTATCCTTAGGATGGATAACAAGAATCCGATTGCAGATCACTTTCCTTACTTGATAGTTGCAGATAACATCAGATCTTTGGATAGCAAAACTGATCTATTTCTGATCGATCCCTTACGAGGAAAGGATGCATTAAAACGCAAAGTCAAAAGAGGTCTCGGGCTAGAAATTTCAATTTCTCCTGTGAGAAAACTTGATGCGCATTTGGTGGCACGATGGCTAAAAGAATTAAAATCCATTTACATGTTCTGCCAATCAAATGAATGTCAATTCATACTATCAAGTGGTGCTACTTCCACTAATGAATTGATTTCTGCAAGATCATTTGAATCCATATTAACCGTGGCAGGAATAGATCCAACAACATATTGGAAAAAAATATCCGAATGGCTTTTCACAAAAACCAAGGCAAGATGGCAGTATGTTAAATCATAGAGAAAAAGGTAGGTACGTTGCAATTATGTATGATGCGAGTGGAATCTATCGACCCGTTCAATTGCATGAAAGGATAGGAATACGATTTAAGGAACTCTTTGGTATTTTTCAATTTCAGTCGGCAATGTTGAAACTATATGATTCTGAATTTGGAAACATAATGATAGTAAGATGTAAGCTCAAATACCTTGATTGTTTTTTAGTCTCATTAGTATTGAGCGAACCATCACTTACAGTAGTCAGTATATCAGGTACGCTAAAGAAGCTTAGAAAAAATGTCTCTAAAATGGGCTTTAGAAACATTAAAAACATTCGTAGCTAAATATATGGAGGGGATGAGGTGAATTTTT
>DASQWJ010000029.1:0-12209 GCA_035640315.1 Nitrososphaeraceae archaeon | reverse complement strand
CAATGTGCTTAAATCGCAATTAGAGAACTCAGATCCATTCAAATCGCGAAGTAGTGATAATGAAGGTAACGCCCTTAATTTATCTTGGACAGGCGACGGTCCATTTGACGGGAGTTCAAACAATGAGAATTCAAATAATGATATTTCAAACGACGAGAATTCAAATAACAATAATAGCGAATGCGAGTTCGATTGTGTAGATTCGACTTATATGAGAGATAATATCCCATTTGAATTACCAAGTATTCCATTTCCATAGATAGCAACTATTATTGCTATCGTTTGTTGTGGACTGAATTAATCGTATTCATTAAATCAATGCAAAAAATTATAAAAAACAAAAATAAGGGAATATGATAGAGTAATGCATATGAGTCATAAAGGAATGGTTTTTCTTGGTTTATCTGGGTTGCTTTTTGCTCTAATGATTTTCAGTAGCATTGACTCTGAAAGCGCATACGGAATTTCGATAAAGATAGATACTCCTGTGAGCAATCAGCAGGTTCCGGTTGGTGAACTTACTATAACTGGAACTTCTTCTGATAATTCATCGGCACAATGTCAGGTCTATGTAGACTGGAATAATCTAAAACCCTATCAACTAGCCACAGCAACCGGTTCAAACGGCTCTTCTGATTTCTCAACATGGAGTTATACGTATACTTCCAAATATCATCTTATTCAAACAGGACTAAATGATCTGACTTCAAAGATAACTTGCTTGGTTCCACCAGGTGGTCCGACTGTTACTAAATGGTATAGTATAAATGTTACAGGATCTACGTCACCTGTTCAATCAACTACTCAAACGTCTGGTCAATCCCCCAATCAATCAAGCAATGTACAATTACCGTTACCAACTGCGAATGATAAAACCTCAACCGCAGGCGCCCAAACTACCTCCCCTCCAGCGGAAACGCCAATTGATACTACTGACACATCGGCAAACTCAGATAAAATAACACTCGATCTCAATGTCGAACATAATCCCATTTCGGCAGGTGAGAGACAAACAGTGACACTTACGGCATCAGATCCTGCAACAGGAAATCCGCTTGACAGGGTATTCCTAAGATTGACTGTAAAAGATCCTTCGGGCAACATAATAAAGGATTATACGGACAATGATGGAAGTCTATCTCCTTCATTTAGACTCAGCGAAGACATTACTGGTTCATTTTCAGTTCTAGCAAGCGCCTCGCAGGCAGGAATTGAAACTACAAAGTCTATGTCATTTGTTGTCGAATAAGTTCATTCGGTATGACATGACAATTAATTCTGCTGAAACAAAGTTTCAGATAAATTTATTTTTTTGATTGAATTAGATATAGCAAAATGGAATAAAATACTTTCATTGTCCGTATTCTAGTTAGACTTGTATCACTTCTTTGTAACACTTCTGAGGATCCATTCATTCTATCTTTAATACTAACCTATTTGCCCACACTAATGTGATATTTGTGCAAAAATAATTTCTTCTTATTTATGTAGTATCGTGTGGTTGAGGATCAACTGAGTTTCCTCTTACATCAAATAACCCCATCCAACCCAGGTCCGTAAATTCCGTTTGATGAGCGTGGAACATATATGTTCCAGGATAAGCGTAGGTAAATTCCATGATGCCACGATCTCCCTGCGATAGCGTTACTATATCAGTGTTATAATCTGGGGTTTCATCGGTACCAGCAGTGTAATAGTTAAACATCGCTCCATGCAAGTGGAATGAATTGACCAAGTCAAATTCTAGCATATTCACCAGGTAAATGCGGTACGGTTTGCCTGTTTGTAATACGATGGGATTCATCATATAGTCAAATGCTTTTCCATTAACTGTGTAAATGTCATTGACTCTATCTCCACTATCCTCATCGGATGATTCATCATCTCCACTGTCATCTTGCTCATCAGTACTTCCAGTATCAGATGAGATTAATGTCATGTTGGCATCGGTGCTGGTTTCGTTATCTGTCATCCCCTCTGTCATGTTAGAATCTTCGACAGTTTGGAATAAGGCAGCTGGGGGTATCTTCGTGGGACCTTCCAAATCAAGATCCAAATCATACCCATTTAAGAGCATGGCCATCTCTGTCATTTGTGGCCGTGGTTCCAATGGATCTATTATCATCATCCCATATAATCCCCTGTTGATGTGATCAGCAATAGGATCTACGTGGCAATGATACGGATAGACGCCGTATGGCTGTGCAATAAATTCATAAGTGTAACTTCTACCGGGTGAAATAGCTCCTCCAGGATATCCTCCCATCGAGACCCCATCATTCTTGGCGTAGTGAATAGAATGAGTATGAAGCGAATGTGGATTTGAATTCTCATTACTATTAATCACTCTAATGCGGACAAGATCGCCTTCAGTGACCCTTATTGTGGGTCCAGGAACAGTACCGTTAAAGGTCCACGCGTCAAGAATATGACCTTCATATGTCACAGGTATCTTTTGATTTTCCTCAACGATCAGTGTAAATTGTCTTATCGTCCTTCCACTTTCATCCTTTGAGACATGTCCGCAGTTGAAGTACGTAAGATATTCTATTGGAGTAGGTTTTTTACTCAAATCAGTAGTGCAGTTCTTAATTTTATCATATTGCTCCTGAGAAATGTGAGTTCCAGATATCTGGGCAGATACCGGAGCATTTAAGAAAGGATAATTGAAGGATGAAAATATCAAAATAATTGACAAAACCAATGCAAAAAAATATGCATTTTGCCCAAACACAATCGATCAAAGATATTCTTTGATATAAATATGTTAATCATTTTCAGAATTCTACGAAGAACATAAACAGTTAACAAATGAATTGAATAATTTTTTATTCTGCATGAGGAATTTCAACATTAGTGCTAACAATAAAAGAAAATCCCATTTCTGTCACAGTTACCAAATGATATAGCAAAGATTTGAAATGTTCTAAGAACTGCAGTAAAGCAAAAATTTTCCATTATAAATAAAATGGGATCAAGTTTTTCAAAACATGCAGACGTGGGGCTAACCACAAATTGGAAATAGTTGATGATTGCTAATGCCCAAAGATAGGAACCAAATGTTAGTAAAAGATAACAGAACATGATTCAGAATTTTCTTACCTAGTCCTTAAATGATATAATCAAATAATTGAATCCAATCGAAAAGTCAAATGTAATAAAGGTAGGTGTAATTGTAGCTATATTTGGTCTGTTCTTTTGCTCAGCTGTTATTATTCAGATATCATTTGCAGAAGAAATTGAACTAAAAAGTGTCGGAAGTGGGGATGTTTCTTGCCAAGGTAGTGACGGAATAAAAAATGTGCGAATAAATTTTTTCGTGTCATATGATAAGGGAACATCTTTTGCTTGATGGAATATCGAACATGAAAAATTTGGCTCAGCGGGGGGAATCATCACTAGCGTTCAAGCTTCATCAGAGAGCTTTTCTTTGAAGGGCTTTGAAGCCTTCGATAGCATCTGTAATAATGAGACACCATCGGACATTAAACTTTCAGGACATTGTGGACAAGGAACAGTAAAATTAGTATCAGATAATGGTAACAAAGGCACTTTTACTTCTAACGTAAAATGTGGATAATAGGAAGTACAATCAAAAAATATACAAACAAGATCTAAAATCCATGCCGATGCTTGATAGGGTGGTTAAAAGATAATAAATAGACCGTCATAAACAACAATCGGACTTGAAAATTTCCATAAGGAAGTGGCTTCCAATAGTTGGCCTAGCTGCATTAATTCCTCTAATTCTCAGCCTTGTTCTAGGAGTTCCGATAACGCAAGCGCTAATAACTTCCGGGCTTACTGTTTTGCTTGTGCTTAGCGGATTCTTCTTTAGATCATTTGGACGGGATAGGAAACCTTCTGATTATCAAAACCCATAAGTAATACTTGGAATCAGTTTTTAGGCTATTTTCGCGATTGAAGATTCTACTTGGATCGAATTTTCGTCTAATATACTTAGCATCATGCTATAGTATTGTAGAAATGATCTACCTTTTTCCGTTGCGCGATAAGTTAGCACACCGTCATCCAGATTCTGTGTTATTAGCTCTTTTTCCAAGAGCTCATACAAGTATCTATTGATTTGCTCATAACTCAAGTTTCCTTTGTACATGATGTGGGTTTTTCTTATTCCTGCTTTGCACAGGTCTACTATGTCTGCCATAATTTGGATTTTTCCTCTATTATTTTCATTTTTACAAACAATTTTGCTCATTTCGTTGTTATGAAAGTTTCCTAACTAATTAAGGGGAACCATGAAATTTCACGCTGGAACGACCGTTCCAGATAACAAATATCACAAAAATTACTCTTTCACTCCAAGATTAACTATGAATATCACGATTTTTCTTCCTCATTTCATTACGAATCTATATAATAATACTATGAATAATTACCATTCCCGTTAATGAAGAAAAAGTTCAGAACTGAGATTGTGAAATTGGATGAAAAAAGACCTAACGAAACTATCGTTAGTAATGCGTCAAAATTAATTCGTAGTGGAGAAATTGTTGCGTTCCCAACTGAAACAGTATATGGCCTGGGAGGAAATGCACTAGATCCGTCATCCGTAACAAGAATTTTTGAAATTAAAGGAAGACCCCCGGATAATCCGCTAATAGTTCACATCGCAGACATGAGGATGCTTGAAGAGATTGTTATTCAAATTCCCCCAAAGGCTCATAGAATTATTGATAAATTTTGGCCTGGGCCGATTACCCTTGTTCTAAAAAAATCAAAGATAGTGCCTGAGATTACCACGGGAGGCTTGAAGACAGTGGCAGTCCGAATGCCAAAGAACAAGATTGCTCTTGCACTCATAAGAAAATCTGGAACTCCCATTGCTGCTCCATCTGCAAATATTTCTGGAAGACCAAGTCCCACTTCTGCAATTCATGTAAAAGATGATCTCGATGGAAAAATAAAATTAATTTTGGATGGAGGAAGTACAAGAATTGGTATTGAATCTACAGTAATTGATATGACTCGACGCATTCCAGTCATATTAAGACCTGGTGGCATTTCCAAGGAATCTATAGAAAATGAAATAGGCAAAGTATGCTTTTATGATTCGCTTCTTGGTAACGATTATAGTAACAAGATGATACACAGATCTCCGGGTATGAAATATCAACATTATTCACCAAAGGCCAAAGTGATATTGGTTGAAGGTCCAGAAAATCATGTTAAGACAAAGATAATTGAGTTGAGTAAAAAATTAGAGGCTGAAGGTAAGAAAGTAACAATCCTGACGGCCAGCAAATCATTAAAAGTTAATCCGAAAAAAATTCAATATATGGGAAGTACATTAGAAACCATAGCAAGAAATCTATTTGCAAATTTGCGGAAGGCTGACAAAGATAACATAGATGTGATCATTGTTCAAGGGATTCAATATAGGAAAACGGGTATTGCAATCATGAACAGACTTAAGAAGGCGGCCAGTACAAAGATAAAAGTAGAACCTAAAAGAACTAAACATTAACTTAAAGTTAGTCCTGATATTATTTTGTTGATAGTTGAAGATCTTCCAAGATACAATCCAACATTTTTGAAATTACAGTCATGCATGAAAGGAATGACAGATATTATCTTAGTATTAGTCAATTTTTCAATATATTTTGGCGTCATTGATTCTACAATGCTAGCGTTATTTGGCATCTGATTAAATATTATTCCGAGAATAGGGATTTTCTTTATTTTGCATGCGTTTATCGTCAAGAGCGTATGATTGATAGAACCTATTTGAGGTCTTGACACAATAATAGTTGGAAGCTTCATTTCTTTCATAACGTCAAGTAATGAAGTCTTTTTCGTGATTGGAACCATTACACCTCCAATTCCTTCAATCAAAGCAAAGTCATATTTTTTTTTGAGAATACTGAACTTTTTGAACATTAATTTCATGTCAACGCTTTTGTGTAGGATTTCGGCCGCCATTAAAGGGGAAGCGGGAAATGGAAAGTAAATAGGATTCAATAATTCATCAGATTCTTTAATACCTGCGGCCGTTGCGAGTGAAGCCGTATCACTGGATCTGTAACGATTTGAGTGTATATTTGAAGATGTCGCAAATGGTTTCATAACTCCTACTTTAATTCCATTCATTCGAAGCAACCAAGCCAAACCAGATGCTATTGTTGTTTTTCCAATTTCAGTATCAGTACCGGTAATAAATACACCTTGTAACTTCTTGGGCCTTCTTATAGAATTTGATCTCGTAAAATAAGCGTAAATTTACTATTATTTAGATTTTTTATCCATGCTCTGAAAATAAGTGTGACGTAGATGACCTGACTGACATACAATATTGCGTAGTCATCATCCTAATCTATTTTCAATAAGTAAAACTAAAATTGAATTAAACTGTACCGTTTCTTACTTTGGATACCAAGACAGGAATATTATTTATTACTTGTGCCACTATTTTTTTGATATCCTCTTTTCAAATTCATGCACTTGAACCGCGAACCAATTATAATACCTCATTTACAGATTCTGATTTCTTTCCCAATTATCAAAAAACATCCACCTCAATTAATGGATATAATGTCACTATGGCAATAGCATCTACTGATGAACAGAGAATTAGAGGCCTCTCGGGATCAGAAAAGTTGAATGAAAATCAAGGGATGTTATTTTTATTTGATAAACCATCAAAGCAGGGCTTTTGGATGAACAAAATGAACTTTCCCATTGATATTGTTTGGCTAGATTCGACCAACAAGGTTATCCACATTGAAAAGCAATTGGAGCCCTGTAAAATATTTCTCGCATGTCCGGTCTATAATCCTGAAGTTGATGCATTATATGTAGTTGAACTTCGATCTGGCTTCGCGGATTCTCATTCTATCAAAAATGAAATGATAATTAATTTCGATTTGCCTGTTGACTAGATCTTCCATTCTAATCGACTGGAACTTATTTTATGGATGTTGCTCAATCACTCATAATGGCAGAGGACGAAAATAATATTGGGAAAGTGCAAAAGGATGTAGAGGATATTGGAAAAGATGACAACACAAGTATTTCAAATTCAGAAGAAAACCTACGCGGCACACCAGAAAACTTGCCGCAAGAGGCAAAGAAAATGGTTGACGAAGACAAGAAATCTCCTGATACTATACAAGATGACATTACAAATTTTGAAACTAAAGCTGCTGATAAAGTCCGAGAAAATCCTGGGAAAGTTGAAAAGATAAGTACTGGTACATCTATATTTTCACGCAGACCAATAGTAGTAATTTTAATCATCGGTGTGATAATATTGGGTAGTTTCTTATACACAGTTCCAGTTAAGTAACCAATCTTATAAAATTCAGAACTTTAATGCACTTTGGAATACCTCTTTAGCAGATCTCCGTAACGGAAACACAACAATCGATGAATATTGCAATAATCGTGTTCATGATGAGAACCTTTGCAATCAATATAGGAATCTACAGTATATGAATTGAAAACATGAACTTGAAAATACTATAGCTGGTAAAAATGGCTTGTTTACAATAGAATTGTATCTCAGATGGGTAGGAAAATATTGTCGTCAAGTCTTTAAGCTAACAGCCACTTCCTACTTGTTATTATGCTTTGTAAATAATATGAAAGTACTTGTTAACTAACACTCTCATTTCTGCTAAAATTGTAAAATATGGATTGCTCATTGCAATCATGTCTCAAGTTATCTTCGTACTTTTAGCGCATCAATTATCATTCAGTCAGAATTCATCCAATCTTTTGCCATCTACAATACCTACAGAGACAATAAAAATAGTTAAGCCGACAACGACACAAAATGTAAGTGCAGGACAAGAATTACTAATATCCGGTACCTCATCAGATACTAGTGTAAAAAATTGTTCAGTGTCTGTGATAGTCAATAATCTTCGACCTTATCAAACCGCTATTGCAAAAGGTTCGGATGGTATGAGCGATTATTCTCAATGGGAGTTCGCACTGCGCGACAACTATACTCACATAAATGAAGGCGAAAACAAGATAACGGCAAAGCTATTGTGTTCATCAGCATCTCCTAGATGGTATAGTGTGTTCATAAATGGCGTTCCTAATAATAGTAATATCGAACAGTTGTCTCCTGTTAAGTCTGAAGAGGAACAAAAGGCTTTGTCTGCCAATCTGTCCAGCGATAATAATATCGAGACTAGCAATGAAGAGTTGCCTACTGTACAGTCAGATGAGGAACAAAATTTGCCTTCTTCTGATTTGTCTGTGACGAACAATGCAAACAATAATGAAGAGTTGTCTACTGTACAGTCAGATGAGGAACAAAATTTGCCTTCTTCTGATTTGTCTGTGACGAACAATACAGAGAGTGACGACAATGCATTGGTTATTTCAATTGTTCCCTTAAATGATCCTGTCTCAAGAGGCGACACGCAAAGTGTTACAATAACCGTGACTGATTCTACCTCAAATGCAATTGCAAATGCAGACATTGATGGAAATTTGATATATCCTGGAGATAACTTTGAGAAGCAATTTAATGGAATAACGGATTCCCAAGGAGAATTTGTTTACTCCTGGACCATAGGAGAAAACGGTGATGTCGGACCTCTATCAGTGCAGGTGGATGTATCAGATAAAGAACACCTTCCTTCATCGGCCTCAAGCTCTTTTGATATCGTGGATCTCTCTGAAGATTAGAAATAAATCCATGTTCCTATCACTAGTAATCATTTAAATTCATCAAGACTAATTCTTACGCATATGAATCACAATAATTAACAAATCCGTAATACAAATGCGTAACACATGATGAGAAATATTCTATGTATAAATTCAGATTTAATGTACTAGGAAATACACCCGTATTTTTTTACCACTTGTTCTTACCCAATATACTTAAACTAAGTTTAGTATCAATTCACGATAACAAATGTTGAAAACGAAAAACGTGTTGATGCTTGTAGTGCTGTCCACTGGATTGTTAACAGTGTTGACGGGAGCAGCGGTGTCACAGGTACAACCAGCATTTGCCGACAAAAATGAAGATGAATGTAACGACAATGGCAACAACAATTGTAACGAAGAAACCCAGAAGGCATACCAGGAAAACAACTGTAAGATAGTAAATGAGATTAAAAATAATGACGAAAGCGATGACAACACAAATGGCGGTAATGGCAATGGTGACATAACTTGCTGGAACTTTGCTCAAAATCCGGAAGTTGGAGACGCGATAGTTGATGAGGATGTATTAGATCTATTCTCGTTGTTACCTTAAAGGTAGCAATTGTGGGCAACAGATAACGGTAAGTATCCAATACTTTTTTCTTTATTTTCCAATATGTAAATATGATCTGAACATTTATCTGCTGAATCAAATCTCCAAATATCGGCAATTATATACTCGACGATAAGGATGATGAGAGCAGGTTTGGGAGCTCTAGTACCTCATCTAGTTGAGATGTTTTTATTGATAATAATTAAAATTGAACAGCCTTACACTTACAATAATGGGAGGAAAAGACATTGTCATTGATTTTGACAAAGAACAGGTAAGAGCCAATGAAGAACTCAATGGAGTCATTAGAATTAACTATACAGGGCGATATGATAGCATAGTAATAAATTCTCAGATAGAAAATACGAGCGAAATATTTAATTTTGTAAAACTTGATGAAAGAAAAATCAATTATTCTTACGCAAGAATGCCAATACTAAGACAAGATATGAAAAATCAAAATCAGATCAAATTTACAGCGATCACAAAACATGTTCCGCAAGGAAGCTCGACCGTCAAATTCAGAGCAACCATAATTCAAGAGCATAAGGAAGTTGCAGATGATATGGCGTTCTTGAAAATAGTACCATAAATGACAGCACAATGTTCAGTCAGTATTGCACAGCAATATTTTTGACCTTAACAGTATTTAGGAGATTATAAAATATCGGAAATTAATCGTAAAAAGTTAGACGAAACTTTTTACAATAATTACCTTACCAGTCATCCACGGATGTGGCTCGCAGTGATAAGGATATTCTCCATCCTTAGTAAATGTGAATTCAAAAGTTTTTTGTGGGAGTATTAAACCCGTACTATCTAAAGAATTAAAGGGGCCGCTTACTTGATCATCATATTGTCCATCACTAGTAACAGTATGCGCTGTAGTGTCTGTGTTTGTCCATATTATTTTATTGCTAATGCCCAATGTTCCTCTTACTTCCTTGGGTTCAAAATTCTTCTGCTGTGATGGTTGTGCTGATCCTTCCAATATAGATACTTTTGAGGGTTCTGGCGGATTAAGAACCTCCTCTGGTAATTGTGGTTTAGCATTAACTTCCTTAGTATAAACAAATTGATAATAACCCATACTTGCCATTACAGTAACAATAAAAGCAATGATACTAATTCCTGCAGCGTGATTATTCATTTGTCATCTGCTTTAATTTGACGAATATATATAATTTTAAGATTATTCATCATTTGGAAATTCCTTCCATTGAAGCTTGGTTATCATCATTATGATTCATCTGCGTATGCAAGGCCGATGACATTTTATTTTTTTTCATCAGCTACTATTTTTTGTTGATTTTGGGTATCAGCTGATTCAGTTTTATTTGTGGATTGAACTGACGAAGATGTTGAAGGAGGTGAGCTGCCTCTAGCAGATGGCGCCACTGTCTTTTCTTTAGCGACAGAACTCTCAAGTTCCTTTGTACCAGCGGCAATTTGTGGGGCCTCTGGTGCCCCTGTTTTCGTCAATGAAGGAGGTTTTGCTTTGGCAGGCATTGGAGGAAGGGTTGGCTTTGGCGGCGGTGCTTTTTGCATAGATTTTCCATGTCTAAAGATATGAAACATACCTGCAAACACAAGCATCATTATACCAATGATAAACAGAGAGTAGTTCTTCATTCCATTCAAAACTGCGTAATATGCTGCGATGTTTAGGTAAACCTGGAATGCCAGGAGTGCAATAAAGATACCATATATCCATTTCTCCGTTAAGTTTATCGAACTTTTGGTTGAGGGTTTCTTTGGCTGAACTTTTGCGTTAGCTTCCGCATTCTTTGCCAGTTTAATCATCATGTAAGTAAATCCAAATGACAATGGTACTAGCAATATCATAACAAGATATAGAAAGATCGGATCGATAACAAGTCTTTCCAGTAATGATTTAGTTCTATCAGGATCTATGTAGAATCCCCAATAAGTTGTTACAATAATTTGTGCCAAACTTGTTATTCCTACTGCCGTAATAATCGGCCTATCCTTCCAAGAGAATTTCTTGTATCTGTCGATGAATGGTACTATAAGCAACGCAAAAATAAACAAACCAGGCCAAGCCACACCTGTTGTAAATTTATCATAGGCGCTCCGAAGGAATGCATAGAGTCCGGTCAAATACCACTCAGGAACGGTAATACCAGGTGGAACGTTTGGATCGAATTTCAGTCCCATGTCTACTGGAAATACTCCTCCAGTCAGCATAATGGCTCCGGATATGGCCATCACCATTGGAATATCAAAAACCAGGAATCTAGGAAAGTGCACAACCATTAGTCCCAACATTGCTATGGGCAACAAGAATACATGGAACGCATAGAACCTTAATACAAAATCATGGAATCCCCCTCCAAAGAAAGCTTGAGCCATCTGTGGTCCCATTATGGGAATAGAGTTAGTAAGTGAAGCCGCAATGGAAATGGCTAATTCAGCCCTTTCACTGAAAATGATATCGTATCCGGTAAAGGCTTCTAGAATAGTAAGTACACCAAGAATAATTCCAGTGACCCAAAGTATTTCGTTTCTAATCTTATATCTACCGCTGAAATATTGATAGTACATATGCAATAAGGCTACCATGACCATTGCGTTTGATGCATGGTAGTGTATGTTTCTAAGATGGAACCCATACGGTATTACATCATTAATGTTTTTTACACTATCCCAAGCTCTATCAAGAATCGGTTCGTAATAAAGCATGAGTAGCGCTCCAGTAACTCCCAGAATAATGAATATTACGAATGTGATCATGCCCAGAAATCCCAGAGGACTAACAAATCTGCTAGGGAATGTAAATTTGAGTGCCATGAAGATGGTACGATCTACCCCAGCGTAGGTCCATCTGAAAAATCTTGTTAGACTATTTTCTTTACGTAAGGAAACGCCCAAACCCCACTACCCCATTACCATTAGGACTCCAATTTGGAGGCTTAATCCAAACGTTACCATCAGAAGATATTTC
>DASQWJ010000028.1:0-3316 GCA_035640315.1 Nitrososphaeraceae archaeon | reverse complement strand
ATTCAAGGGATCTAGAGGATCAATAATTATAGTTGGACCGGACTCTCCAGTCGGAGATAAGATTTCAGGTGTTGTTCGTGCAAGGTCAGAAATTTTTAGGGGCGCTCTTAGGCCATTTAATGCAACTGTTAATCAGGAATTACGTGACGTAATAAAATCTGACATAAGACAGTACTTGCTCCTTGCAGGTAACATAGATGGTCAAGAACCTAACCAGGACAAAATTAACAATATGGTATTGAGTATTATCTCACAGTCAGATGGCGGAAATAATCAAACGATATTCTATGTTGATGAATCATGAGATTACATAAAATATGAAACACAGCAACAGATTCCCGCATTTCGTTCCAATTTTTATAAAAAAGCAAATTAATCCATAAGTTATAGTCTATTCTGATGGCCGATACATTCGTTCTGGATACTAGTGTAATAATTGAAGGAATAATTCCAGGAATTATAAATGATAAGATTAAAGCAGGTTCCAGAATTATTATTCCAATAGCTGTTCTGGACGAACTTCAAGCACAGGCATCCACGAATAAATCTCAGGGTGTTCAGGGTTTGCTTGAAATAAAAAAAATAAGGGATCTTTGTGAGGCAAAAAAAATAGATCTAGAATTTAGTGGAACCAGACCAACGATTGAAGAAATCAAACTAGCTAAACATGGAAGAATTGACGCGATAATAAAGGACATAGCCCTCGACAACGATGCAACCTTAATTACATGTGACTATATTCAACATTTGGTAACAGAAGCTCACGGAATCAAATCATTGCACATTGATTCTATAAAAGAAGTTTCAAAACTGCGATTCGAAAAATATTTTGATAATGATACCATGAGTATTCACTTGAAGCAAGATACTTACCCGTTCGCAAAAAAGGGAGTACCAGGTAACCTGAAGCTAGTTCGGCTGGAAGAAAATAAGTTATCATCTGATGATATTTATCAGATTACGAAAGAAATCCTAGAACAATTGCGATCAAAAAATGGATTCACCGAAATTAATAAGGATGGAGCAACTGTTATTCAGTTAGATAAATACAGAATTGCAATAACTAAAGAACCCTTTTCAAGCGGACAAGAAATTACGATTGTAAAACCAGTAGCAAAGTTGACACTAGAAGATTATGGACTGAGTGAAAAATTATTAGCTCGATTGACTTCGGATGTTGAAGGCGTAATCATTGCAGGCCCTCCGGGATCTGGCAAGAGTACACTAGCAAGCAGTCTTGCTGAATTTTACGTTGCTCAAAATAAGATTGTAAAGACTTTTGAATCTCCCAGAGATTTACAAGTACCCAAAGAGGTAACTCAATACGGACCGCTTGAGGGAAGCTTTGAAAACGCAGTCGATATCCTGTTACTTGTACGTCCTGACTATACTATATTTGATGAAATCAGACGGTATAGAGATTTCCAAGTTTTTTCGGACATGAAGTTGGCCGGAGTTGGGATGATAGGGGTTATTCACGCAAGCAAACCTTTGGATGCGGTGCAAAGATTTATTGGAAGAATTGAACTAGGCATGATACCACAAATTCTTGATACTATTATTTTTATGGATGCAGGAATGGTGAAGAAGGTATACGAAATTTTGCTTACAGTAAAAGTACCTTACAAAATGACGGAAGCAGATCTTGCCAGACCGGTTGTAGAAGTCAAGGATTTTTCAACAGGACAAACCGAATACGAAATTTATACCTTCGGTGAAGAAAATGTTATAGTTCCAGTTGATTCAGAAGCTGAGTCAAATCAAAACAATATCTATAAACTAGCTGAATCAAAAATAAGAGATGTAATTCGTCGGTTTGATCCGAATCCAGAGATATCCATAATCTCTAATAATAGAATTAGAATCAAGGTACAAAAAGACGTTATCCCCAGAATTATTGGAAAGGGTGGAACTACTATAAGTGAACTTGAAGAGATGTTGGGTGTGAGAATAGATGTGGAAATGAAAACTGCTACTCTTGGCAAGGAAATAGATTTTGAAATAAACGAGTCCGGAAACGGTGTTGTTATCAATTTGGATCAAAAAACAATTGGTAACAAAGTTAATTTGTATATTGATGACGAATTCATTTGTGCAAATCAGGTGGGAAAGAAATCAAGAATCAAGATAGACAAGAGATCTGAAAGCGGTAGGAAAATATTAAATGCCATTATTGTAGGTCAGAAAATTAGAATCTTTCAAACAGATGGCAGATAATTGGTAACAGTGATGACAAATGCAATGATCATTTTGAACCTAGATATGTTCAAATCCCTAGCTGATTCGGTATATCATACCATCTCCAAAGGAAAGCACATAAAGCAAGCCATCTGGACCTGTCTTTATGTCAGTTATGCCACCAAAACCTTGACCAAACAATATTGAATCCAATTCTTCATCATTATCTACGACGTGGTCATCTAACCCCGGCGCATTTAATTTAAAGTCTGTTCTGTCTTCATTTAGTTCAAATCGATAAAGATTTCCATAACCCAGATCTCCCACAAATGCATTATTAGAGTATTCAACACCTAGTTTGTCTGAGTTCAAAAATTCAATATCAGTAATTCCAAAGGAATCTACAAAGCTCAGAATTGGATCTTTGTAGTTTGAATCTGGAAAGTTTACCATATCATTTGCTGACACGCCGCTATCTGAAATTGGGCCCATTACAAGTTTCCATCCGCTGTTAAATCCAGGGCTCACCAAGTTTATTTCATCGTGGGATTTTTCCCCGTTTTCCGTATCCCACAAAGTTCCGCTTACGGGATCAACTCCCAGACCGAAGCTATTTCTTATACCATAAGCCTGATACCAATTTATCGGGTCGTCAGGATTGTCACTGTGGAATGGATTGTTAGGCGCAGGTGAACCATCATTAGGGTTTGTCTTTAGGATTGCTCCACTAAAATCTGGATCAGGTCCGTTAACTATATTCTGATCTTTTCCATTTCTTTGCAACTCTCCTGTTACTGAATATAGATACCCATCTTTACTGACTGCTAATTTGCCTCCTTGATGATTAGTTGCAGGGGTTCCTGGGAGATCCATAAACACTTGTTCATTTGTTAGTTCCGTTCCAGGTCCCAGAGAATATTTGTATATCCTATTTATTATCCCACCATCCTTGACCGTTGCGTACAGAAATATGCTTTCACCAATTCTTTCGACGCCCAGTAGTCCTCGTTCATTCCTGTTATCAACATCTAGTGTTACCAACGGTTGATCTTGAAGCATTCCATTACTTACAAGTCTAACATTCCCGTCTTTTTCTAGAACCAAAATAATATTTTGATCCAAGAATAACATACTTGTC
>DASQWJ010000027.1:0-11272 GCA_035640315.1 Nitrososphaeraceae archaeon | reverse complement strand
GAATAAAGTTTCACACATTCCACATTCAGCATTGTTATTGGCAATATCTACAGCTGGAATATCTTCATTTTTGTAATCACATTTGGGACAAGTGAATGTGAATTTCAAGTTAAATTCGTTTATCTCGATCGTTTCAGCCATTTACAGTTAGAAAAAAATTTGACCTATTTAAAAGTCACGTAGACAAGATACGACAAAAACATAAATCAGCAATACGCAAGGAGTTTACTATTGAAGCGAAAGACAAAATGCATCTTCTGCTCTATAATTAACAATGAATTGGGAGCTGTTAGGGTATTTGAAAATTCGGATTTCGTAGCTTTTATGGACAAATATCCGATTAACAGAGGACATACTCTAGTACTTCCAAAACAACATCACGAGAGTATTTTTACTATGAGCGATGATGAAGTAGGGAAATTGTACTCGACAGTTTCATTATTAGCAAAAGGAATAATCAAGGCACTAGATTCAAAGGGACTGAATATTGGACAAAATAATGGCAAGGCTGCAAATCAGATAGTTCCTCATGTTCATGTTCACATAATTCCAAGATATAGTTATGATTCACCTAATGGAAGATGGCCTTCAAGAAATTTGATTTCAGACGAAGAATTAGAAAAGATTGCTGAAAAGATAAGAGCAACTCTGACAGTAGATGGAATAAGGGCAAGATAGATTTACTAGGAGTATCAATGTGAGGGTTTGAAACGTAAAAGTGCTCCTATGTTTCCCAGGCTTCCTAACTGTGCGCCTTCTTCAGTTTTTGATGAAATAACTTCCATCTTAGTTCCAATGTTAGCAGATAATTCTTCGAGCTGATCAACTATGTCCTGTTCTGTGATTTCCCTATCTTGGCTCCCACATTTGGGGCATGATTTTGAGACCTCCTCTTGTTTTACGTTTATTAGATTTGCTCTATCTACGTATTTTTCCTCGGTATTTCCGCATTTATTGCACTTGATTTCTAAATGCATGTATGGAATCTCATCAGTAATTATCAAAGTATCTACAATGCCGCTTTTTAACATGTTTAGAACGTCCTGTATACCATATACTGCTAAACCCTCATCAGAATATACCTGACTCATAAACTTTTTTACTAATTTCTTTTCTTCAAGTAATCTGTATTCAGAAATTATTCCTTGTTCATTTACCTTTTCCAATAATTCCCTAATTCCTTCACTTCCAGAGTAGGAGCTGTCTATTGTGGCAAGTACATTGTTTTGGAGTCGATAATCAAGATATTCTTCCTTCAGAAAGTTCTCCTTAGTCGGACCAGGACCTCCAACTATCAGGCCAGTAATTTTGTTTTCATCAATAAAAATTTTTTGTGCGTGGTCTGCAATTCTGTGGAAATATTCATTTAGCTCATTTTCCCGCAGTCTTTCAAATCTTCTTGCTGATTGGCCGCCCTGGCGATGTTTCCCAGCGACTCCTGATGTCAAAGTATCAATAACTTCCCATCTGTCTCCTGTAAGAATGCCCAATCCAGCTTCTTGACTATCGATAGCAAGTAGTCCTATCACTTTTTCGTCTCTCAGCATATCTTTGATATGATCAGTCCAGAAATGATCATCACATCTGTATAGATTGATCTGAATGGGTTTTGGAGGCAAGACAGAATATAATTCTATTTTTTCATTTCCTATTCCCTTATTATTGGGAATGGCACCACAGAAAATGGCAAGACCATTTTCTGGTGTTTCCTTAAATAATTTCAAATGTTCCACTGTCTTGCTAAGAGCGTCCTGAACATGAGTCCTCGTTAAATCTGATTTAATATTAGACGCCGTACCTGATTCATTTCTAAGTTGGCCTATAACCTCAAAAACTGGTCTCCGTGGAGGGATGTACACGGTAACTAATTCTGTCCCATGACCGGTAATGTTTGACAGCTGATTCAACATTTTAGTCAGTTTGTATCTCTTCACAGAATCCCACTTTTTGTTGTGGGTGTCTTGACTCATTTCTAATAGTATGTGATTTTCAGGTCAATATAATATAAGGTTAAGCCACATTCCTGGCCGTACTCTATTTTTTCAATGACGCACTATTACTATTAAAATATGTAATCGCCATAGAAAAAACTGCGAATGCTGCCGCGGATTGACTATATTAAGCAAGGGAGAATAAGATTGGGTTTAACCCAACGTGAATTGGCATCTCTATCAGGAATCAGCACATCGATGATAAATCAAATTGAATCAGGACGATGTAAGCCAAGTTACGATACAGCCAAGAAAATATTTGAGGTACTCAGTTCTCAAGAAGGAAAAACTTCGTTAAAGGCCGGAGATATTTGTAGTCATGAAGTTATTTCAGTGCAAAAAGATGAGAAATTAGAAGTAGCCATAGAAAAAATGATGAAGAATTCTATAAGCCAGATTCCAGTATTAGATGTTTCAAAAATTGTAGGAATTGTGAGTGAAGATATCCTTGCTAGAAAGGTGCTTGAGAGCGATGACAAAAAGAATATTCACCAGGTACCTATTTTACAGATAATGGAACCACCCCCACCAATTGTGGACATAGCCACCCCTGCCAAAGCACTTATCCCGCTAGTACGATTTGCGAAATGCGTACTTGTGAGCAAAAAAGGCGAAATTACAGGCATCATCACTATTAGTGATACCCTAAAAATGGCAGAATAGAAACTCGTCTATTCTCTCAAGTTTTCCAGACCAACACAGCAGTCTGCATTCTTTAAGCAATTTTCACAGATATTAATTGCACTTTCAGGCGGTAATGCAATTTCACATAATGCGCATTTACGTGGGGCTTCATTTGACATGTACATAATATTTCTATCATGTGATATATATTTTCGTGGCAATTAGATTACAAAAGACATGAAAAGTTTGCTCACGTGTATCCATGAAGGTCTTGTCTAAACTTTCAAGGAAAATTTACGTTTCTTCTTTACATCATCTATTATCCACTTTGTAACCAATATCAGTCCGAAAACTGGAAAGCTACCTATGAATAGATACGGAAACATGGCAAGGAAAATTGATGGTTCAAATATTCCCATATAATACAGTCAATACAAGCATAATATAATTCTGTAGTCACATAATTCTCAGATAATCAGATTAAATCAGATAAAAATGATACCTACGGCTTCACTGTTCGTGGTAATTATAAACTTCAATCTTGTTATCTAGATGCGTATTGGTCTGAGTCAACTATTAAAGAATAGTTCTTTATTTTTGATGAATGGAGTTTATCATCCATAACAACCGTAAAACTTGACGTAGATTGTGAAGTCATGTTGCTTGGCTCGGCAATTGCGCTTGAAAGTCCGATCATTCTGCCATTATTGTCAAGGAAAGATGCTATTGCAAGTACATTTGTCGCCGTATCGTTACCCATATTAGTAATTCTTCCGCTGACATAGTAATATCCAAATATGTCCGGTCTTGATTTCAAAGATGTTACAACCAGATCATCTGGTTTATTCACTCCAGCTTCACTAGAAAAATAGAGAGTATAATTAGAGAATTGATTATTACGAGTCTTATCCAGAAATACTATTTCAAAAGGAGATGTATCACCGACATTTAGTGACCTTAGTGATATTATTCCACTACCGTTACCTATGATTTTACCGTTCTTATCATAAAAATGTGCATGAGCTGTGATTGTTTTCTGTGTTTCATTTGAAATGTTTCTAATTTCACCGAATAAATGTATAAAGCCATTTTGATCAACTATCTTGTTGTGTTCAAGAACAATGAAATTTCCTAGCGCGTACCCCGTACTATTCACTATAAGGAACAATGTGTCGCCAACTAGTAACATTACTGTAGCGAACGAAACTATAGAAAAATTCCAAAGAGATCTTTTAAAATAATTCACACCAAAACATCCTTTGAATAATTGCATAGAGTGGGGATATAACTTTGTTGCAAATCAAATTTCTTCCTTACATGTTAACGATTTTTCAAAAGAAATGTTGCATATACCTGCTCGTATTGAAATGCAAGTGAAAATTCATTATTGGATATTTCATTTTCAGTTGTATTTCCAGTAATGAGATAATTCTTAAAATGTTCATAGCTAGAGAGTTCTGAACTAATTGATTTGATAAACGAATCTTTGATATTCTCCTGCCCAGAAGGTACTGCTAGATTACTGGCCTCATTTACAAGATCTTCAAACTGTGGCAAGTAATTGTCAGTTATAGAGATCATTGTCAAATTATCATTTTCCTTTGTTGCCCATTTTCCCAGTTCGAGCTGATATTTACCAGTAAGTTCAGTGGACTTTGATACTAAACCCCGGAGCGAATCGGTAAAAACCTTCAGTGTAGTGCTATTAGCTGGTTGTTTCGTATTTTGAGGTACTAAAGGAGTAGGAGATTCACCAGAAACTTGGCTAGCATCACTGATAATCTCAATGGATATTACAAAACATGATGACACAACAATAGATGATATCATCATAATTCTGAAAGTCAAATCCTTCTTTATCATTCAAGTCTACTTTCTCTAATGAACAAATAAAAGTTTATCACACATTACATATTATTTGGAAAAATTATCCGTTCCTATAAGGAAACCAAATTCATCTGGTCTATCACAGTTTTAGATGCCTATCTCGTATCCAATAATTTCCTTCCTTTTCCACGATGTATAGTTGCTGTGATCAGTGAGTTCGACATCAAATAGTTCCAAAATCCTCGTTCTTAACACATCTGCCTCTTGAAATTTCTTTTCCGCTCGAAGTTTATTTCTCTCTCCGATCATCTGTTCAATCTGTACCTTAGTATCCTTCTCAATCATCATAATCCTTAGACCAATGATGTCCATGATAGTATTCAAAATAGGTAACGCAATGTCTCCCATTTCCACAGTTAATTTTTCAGATGAACTCAAATTATTCACATATGAAACCAGTTTCATAAATGCGTTCAACGCTAAAGAAGTATTCAGATTATTGTCCAAGGCCGTCAAGAATTCGGATAAAAAAGTATCACATTTATCTTCAAATTCATTCAAATCTTCTGCCGTATTTTTTGTTGTTATCAATTCATAGATACAGTGTTCTATCTGTCTCCATTTTTGCATTGATTCTTGTAAAATTTCATTGTTATAATCCATTGGCTTTGAATATTGAGAAGAAATTAGATATATTCTTAGAACGTTTGAGCCCCATTTTTTCAATGCGTTCTTAAGTATTACCATATTTCGAAGTGATTTTGACATCTTTTCTGAATTAATCGTAATCATGCCAACATGCATCCATATCTTTGCTAATTTCTTACCGGTAAAAGTTTCAGATTGTGCAATTTCATTTTCATGGTGAGGAAATACGAGATCGGTGCCACCACCATGAATTTCTATTTCTTCCCCCAAAAACTTTGATACCATAGCTGAACACTCAATATGCCAACCGGGTCTTCCTTTCCCCCAAGGACTTTCCCAATGTGGAACTTCTGAAGAGAATTTCCATAGGGCAAAGTCCAGAGGATCCTCCTTTAAGTTATCAATTTCAATTCTAGTACCTTCTTCAAGATCATCAACTCGTTTTTTTGATAGTTTACCATAGTCTGGGAATGATCTTACTCTAAAATAAATTCCATTCAGAGTCGTATACGTATAATTTTTTTCCCTTAAAATTTTAATTGCATTAATTATTTCATTTATGTGATCTGTTGCTTTTGGATAAAAATCTGCTTTAAGAACGTTTAGTTTAGAAAAGTCATCAAAATAACTCGTAATATACTTAGAAGAGATTGCCTCTGCGGATGTACCATCTGATTTAGCCCTGTTGATTATCTTATCATCTACATCCGTAAAGTTTTGTACATATACCAAGTTCTTTCCCTTGTGTCTCAGGTATCTTCTAAGAACATCAAAAATGACAATCGTTCTAGCGTGTCCAATATGGCAATCATCATAAACGGTAATACCGCAAACATATATTCTAATTCTATTGTCTTCAGTAGTACCGATATCTTCAAAAGTATCAGAAAGTTTGTTAAATATTTTCAAATTAGGTAGTATGACCTATCAATAGAAGTTGTCAATAATTGATTCAAATGTCTATATAAATATCCTTACCCTTCAAATCAATCTTGTAAGTTTTTAATTTAACTCCTTCAAGATAATCCAATAGATCTCCTGTACGTATGTTGTAATGCCATGAATGTAATGGGCATTCGACTACCTCTCCATCTATCTTTCCGGGAGCAAGTGACCCATCTTGATGTCTACACAACGCTTCTATCGCATAGAATTTGTCTTTCGACCTAAATATTGCAATTCTATTTCCACTGAGATTTACTTCTTTCCCAGTTCTTTTATCGAACTCTTCAATACTTGCAGCTCGCATCCAAGTCATAATTAGCTTTTTTAAGTTTCAATCACTTATAAAATATTATGCATTACTTACATGAAATCTTGCAGGATCGAGAGTCTTCAAACAAAATGATTGTAGGCGAAATTTGCAGACTACGTTAATCAGATATTAGTAGGATTTGGCATATTCTTGTTGAACGGGGTTTAATTTGTCAATGCTTATTTGCAGATACTTTAATGATAATCTTGCTACACGAGAATCTATTTTTTCAGGAACAGAAAAAACCTTTTTTTGCATTTTTTTATGATTCTGAAAAATGTGTAAAATGGAAAGAAGCTGATTTGCAAATGACATAGCCATTACCTCAGGCGGATTCCCTTCTCCCCCTACTAGATTAACTACCCTGCCCTTGGCGAGCAGGAATATTCTTCTTCCATTAATATTGAAACAATCCAAATATTGTTTAATTGAATAGTTTTCATATGAATTTGAAAATAGTCTTTCTACCTCTATTTCGCTATCAAAATGTCCTGCATTTGCAAGAATTGCTCCATTCTTCATTTTTTTGAAATGCTTTTCTCTGATGACATTCTTCTGTCCAGTACAGGTTATAAAAATATCTGCATTTTGAACAACTTGATCAATTTTCTTTACCCAGTATCCTTCCATATATGCTTCCAGAGCTTTGAGTGGATCGACTTCAACAATAGTAACAATAGCGCCCATCCCCCTAGCTCTTAATGCAACTCCTCTACCGACATGACCATATCCGCAAACAGCAATATGTTTACCTGCAATCAGAACGTTTGTCAACCTAATAATACCAGTTAACGTACTCTGGCCTGTTCCGTATTGATTATCAAACAAATGTTTTGTACGAGCTTCATTAACACCGATAACAGGATATTGTAATTTTCCCTCCTTTTCGAGTGCTTTTAGTCTTGTTATTCCAGAAGTAGTTTCCTCGGTTCCACCCAATATGCCAAACACTTTATTCTTATGGGCCATCACATGTAGATCTGCTCCATCGTCTGTAACTATGTGAGGATTATTTTCCAAGACATGTTTCAAGTTATTTGAATATTCATGTTGAGTTTCATCTTTCCATGCATATACTTTGACTCCCTGGAACGAAAGAAATGCAGCTATATCCTCTTGTACTGACAATGGATTTGCTGAGCATAATGAAACCTTTGCTCCCAGTTTAACCGCGGCCGTAACAAGGACTGAGGTTTCTTTTGTAATGTGCAATGAAAATCCTAACCTCAATCCTCGCAAGGGTCTATCGATGACGTGTTCGTTCACGATTGCATTAATGATGCCCATATGAGAAGAAGCCCATTCCCATGACTTTCTCCCACTGTCAATCAATTTCATATTTTTCATCTGGATATACATCATGTTGATATGTTATAACTAGTTGTTCGTAGCCTTGGGATGTATCGATGAATCAACAAATCATGGGCACTCGTTATTCAGATAGTTTTAATTCCCTGTCATCATCAGTGATTCTGCTGTGCTGAATTCCAAATCAGGACCTGTAATCATTACGAGTGCTCTGCCGTATGCAAATGGAGAAATCCATCTTGGCCACATATCGTCTACTTATCTACCGGCAGATATCTTCCGGAGATTTCTAAAATTGAATCAAGTTGAGGTATACTATCTGTGTGCTTCAGACGATTTTGGCACTCCAATTCTTATTGAAACTGAAAAAAGGAAATTGAAGCCGCAAGAGTATGTTAAATACTGGCATGATAAAGACATGGAAGACTTTAACTTGGCCGGAATAGTCTTTGATTATTTCTCACAGACAAGCTCTGAAACGAATAGGAAATTTGTACAATATGTTTTTGGTATTTTGGGAAAGAACGATCTTATTTACGAGAAAGTGGTCGTCCAGTACTATTGTGAAAAAGATCTAAAATTTTTACCAGACCGCTACGTGGTAGGTAAATGTCCTTATTGTGACGCTGCTGGACAATATTCAGACCTTTGTGAGAAATGTGGAAGAGTTCCCGAAAAAATACTGGATCCAAAATGTGCCATTTGTGGACGACCTCCCGTTAAGAAAGAAAGCAATCATTATTTTTTCAAGTTATCTAATTTTGCAAACGATCTTGAAGGATGGTTAATGGAAAATAAATTCCTACAACAGGATGTGAAAAAATATGTGCTCAACTGGATTATTGAGGGTTTGCAAGATTGGGATATAACGAGAGATATTCCTTGGGGCATTAAGATTCCTATTGAAGGTAATGCACAAGAAGATAAAGTTTTCTATGGCTGGTTTGATAATCATTTATGTTATATATCTTCATTCATTGAACTGTTGGGAGATATCAATAAGGCAAAGGAAAAGTGGAACAATTCACAATTATATCATTTTATCGGAAAGGATATTGTCTATCATCATTATCTATTTTTGCCTGCGATTAGATTTGGCATCAATCAAGAATACAAGTTACCAGATTTCATACCAACACGGGGTCATCTCATGCTTCAAAATAATAAAATCTCAAAAAGCAGAAATTGGTATATAGGATTGAGGGAATTTGTAGAACTTTTTCATCCTGATTATCTACGATTCTACATTGCATCAATTTGTAGTTATTCCCAGGATGACATTAATTTTGATTGGAATGATTTTGAGAAAAAGATTAACAATGAATTGATATCAAATATTGGTAATTTTATAAACCGGACACTGACCTTTATCAAGAAAAATTTTGATAATGAGATACCCACCCCTGCGATCTATGATGAACTTGACAAAAAGGTATTGACAGAAATAGAGCGAATCGGAAAAATAGTAGGCGAATTTATTTCAAGTAACGAAATTGATAAAGCATTAAAGAGTATTCTGACTTTTTCATCAATCCTCAACCAATATTTTCAAAGAAAAGAACCATGGAAGAACCCCGATCAATCCGGCGCTACACTTTATGTTTCAATTAACGCCGTTCGTTCATTGTCTATATTACTTGCTCCATTCATACCATTCTCTGCAGAGCAAATTTGGAAACAAATGTCATTGGAAGGTAACATTCATGAACAAAAATGGGATTCAATCGGAACAATACTCTTCAAACCAGGTCACAAACTAGGTGAAATTGGACCAATCTTTAAGAGGATCGACAATGACAAGATAAAAGAACAAGTAAATAAATTGAATAATAGATAACAATGTCCTGCGGATTGATGATAGGAAGGTTTCAGCCCTTTCATAATGGTCACCTGAGCCTTGCACATCAAATATTAGACGAGTGTGATGAGTTGATAATTGCAGTAGGAAGCTCCCAATTTAATTTCACATTTTCCAATCCATTTACAGCCGGAGAGAGAATTTACTTTATTCACAACTCATTAGTAGAATCGAAAATAGATCTTAGGAAAGTGTATATCTTGCCAATATTGAATTTGGAAAATAATGCAATTTGGGTCCAACATCTAAAATCCATGTTACCAAAGTTTGAGTCAATATATTCTGGTAACAAGTTTGTCCAGGAGCTGTTGTCTCATGATTCGAAGACCTTTAGAATCCATGCTCCAGTATTCTACAACAAGAATGAATGTAATGGTACTAATATTAGGATGAACATCGTGATGAACAAAGAATGGAGAAACTTTGTACCAAATGCAGTATACAAACTCATTTTGGATCTTGACGGAGTGCAAAGAATAAAAGTACTCTTTGAAACTCAAAAGGATGGAACAGGAGAAATTAGACAATATCCAGATGTTAAATAGTCATTAAACGAATATATCGATATTGCAGCATGTCAAAGCCAAAAAGAATGTGTCCGATATGTAAAGAATGTGGCTCTAAAAAATTTACAGTTTTGTTCAAGAAAAACGGGGTTTTGATACTAGAATGCAATAAGTGTTCCGCCAAAATCAAACTAGCAGACTAAAATGTATATAGGCAATGTTTATTTTTTGGATTGCACATAGATCAAACATTATCCTCCAAAAGGACCGATATTATCGGTAACATCGTATTCGAAGTAGAATCTAGAAGACGGTGAAACTAAGTTAATAACACCTTGAGCATCTTATGTTAGTAAATAGAACGGTAGAGGGATCTCTAATCGCCCTTTGAGAAAGGCAAATCCGGTGAAGGATGCCTCTCTGAAAGTTATTGATGATAAGCAGTTTAAAGACTTGCGATACAACCCTCTAGGTGTTATCTAAAGACAACAATAAATAATTGAAGATCAATTATTATTCCAAATGGGAAAATATGTTTTACTGATAAGATGGACGGATCAAGGATTGAAGAACGTAAGGGATACGATAAAACGTGCTGAATCATTTAAGGCATATCTAGAGAAGAAAGGAGGAAAGTTGACAGATATTTTGTATACTTTTGGAAAATTTGATATAGTAATTACCGCAGAATTACCCAGCGATGAGGTTGCGATGTCTGTATCACTTTCTACAGGAGCGCTGGGCAATGTGCGAATTACAACTCTAAAGGCGTTTGATCTAGACCAGACGAGAAAAATAATTGACAACTTGAAGTAAACATCTATACTTCAAATCCTGGTCTGTTGCATAGTTGTGTTAAAGTCAATTATGGACAATTCATTAGTAGCTAAACTCATCTTTAAACTGCATCTTAACCAAAAATTGTTGATAGGCACTAATCTCACATATAGGTTGAAAATTTCCTAGAGTGCATCAAGATCAGTTAGAAACTCTAACCCTAACATCAGATGTTTGAATTGCCTATAAATATCGATGCAAAATATGTCTAGGTATGACCGCAAAAAAATGGTTTGATAATGATGTTTCTTTAGAACAGCTCAAGAATAAGACAATAGCCGTGATAGGCTATGGTATACAAGGTAGAGCTCAAGCAAATAATATGAAAGATTCAGGAATACATGTAATAATTGGACTATACAAGGGAGCAAAATCGTGGAAAATTGCAGAAGAGGACGGGCATGTAGTTAAAGAAGTA
>DASQWJ010000026.1:0-13118 GCA_035640315.1 Nitrososphaeraceae archaeon | reverse complement strand
TGGGGTTATTGTCCCATTCTTCTTGGGTTATTATGTTCTTACAGTATTTGGATTAGAGGGATTACAATCCATACTTGTTGCCACAGCACTTACTGCAACTAGTATCGCTATCTCAGTTACAGTGCTAACCGAGTTAGGGAGGATTCAAACTAAAGAAGCCAAATTAATTCTGGGAGCTGCTATAGTGGATGATATTCTTGCAATTGCAGTTCTATCTGTTGTTGTTACCATGGTTCAAACTGGTAACCTTGCTCCCCATGTTGTTGATATTATATTCTTGATTTTAAAAATATTGGGAATATTTGCTGCATTGCTAATTGGAGCAATCCTTGTTATACCTAGAATTGTAAACACGGAGAGATTATGGAAGGCTAAAGGCAGCATAGAAGGTATAGTAACTGCATCTTTCTTTGGTGCTTCTGCCATAGCTGCTGCAGTAGGTCTTTCGCCCATCGTTGGAGCGTTTTCAGTTGGTATGGCAGTAACAAGCACAAAAATAGTTAAAAGAATTGAAGAGTATGTCGATAAATTAGAAATAATATTTGCTCCATTATTCTTCGCAATTATTGGGGCTCAGGTAAATCTAACTGGGTTAAACCTCGAAGTTTTACTTTTATCTGCAGTCATAATCGCTGTTGCCATTGCAAGCAAGTTGGTTGGCTGTGGATTATCTGCAACAATATTTTTGAGAGACAAGTCGAGAGGCATGAAGGTAGGGATAGGAATGATTTCAAGGGGTGAAGTCGGTCTCATAGTTGCAGGAATTGGAGTAAGTTCAGGTGTACTATCATCTAATGTTTATACCGCAATAATCGTAATGGTAGCTATCACTACAGTAATAACTCCCGTTTGGCTAAAGAAAGCCTATACACAAGAATCCGCATCTGCCAATGAAACATCGGAACCAGCAAGATAATTCCTTTCTTGTCCATTTGTGAATGCCATTTTATTTTATAACGGGTTCCATATTTGGAACTCTAGCATTACCAGTTCCACAAAGCCCGACCTAATTTTACCATCATTAGTAACAAGACATAAACTATAGTTCAATATATTACTCTTACGTTAGAACTTATTCTATTTATTGGACTTCTGTTCTAACTATATATTTAACAAAGGTACTGGCGAATAATGCGTCTATTGTTTGTGCGTCCAAATACACCAACAGTAAATTTTTTGGTAAATGTTTCGTAATTAAGTATCCTATAGTTACGGCCGGATTAAAATGAGCCATCGATATTGCCAAAAAGATAAACACTCACTGCGACACCAACAAATGAGGCAAATGATATAAAGGGATCCCTAACAGTCCGCCAACTTATATGTCAATATCAATGGATCCAGGGCACTGACAATTACAATGAAAAAGTACCAACAATGAAAGTACCTGTTATTTTAGCAAAAAATTTTTTTTGTCTATATGTTAATGTATTTAATATCTGCAACAAGTTCTGAATAAGTTCTCTTCTCTTCTGCAAAATCCTATGTTTTAACTCATTTAAATATTCTCTATTCACTCTGAAGATAATTCGATAGTATCAAACTGAAGGGCCTAGAATATGGTTGGTAGGTCGGCCCACCAGATAGTCTTTGGTTTGATTGGAACCGAAATTATATTGTTTCATAAATTATAAAAAAGTTAAAGCCTGTCTATTTTGTTATCTTTTGAGATATGTTTGTTACTAAGGAATATTCATCACTTTGTACGTTGAACGCCATTGATTTAATTCTTGCTGGATTATTTACATAAAATGAGAATTCGAACGGTGCTTTTTTGTCAGGTCTAATAATATCTGGATTTGTATATACGTAGTCTGCGTTTATTATCTTATGTTCGCTATCATAGAATATTCCGGATACTTTCACGGCATGGGTAGTGTTATGACCATTGTTTATTACTTCTCCGAGGACTCTAAAACTTTCTGAATCCTTGTAATTTTTACCTATACTCAATAATAAGGCCTCCGGCTTCACATCATCCGATTTTTGAAAACTCGTTGTAAGAGTATATTTACTACTGCCTGGTAATGGTTCATCAAGGTAAATATCGAATCCGGATCGGACTCCTGGCTTTAATACATAATCGTTAACGTATTTGTCACCCGTGGCTGTAATGACCCCATTTTTATCATATACAGTTGCGGTTATGCGAACTAATTCAATAGGATAACTAAAGTTATTTAGCACTTCCCCAACTATCGTGTCATTATTTAATGCAGAGTATAAAATTTTAGGGGCTAGTAGAGGATGCTCAGTTTGAGTTTCATTAAAGATCGGAAGTTCTAGCACCTTGTCCGTCGTTATTTCAATCTGGCCATGGAGTTTACTAAGCAAATGGAAGTTTATGCTTGATCCGGATATGGCAATCGCTATTGCGAAAAGGATTATCAGTGTAAAAAAGTGTTTGGATCCAAGGCCACTCAATGCTAACTAATAATATGGGATTGTGAGATTTAAATGAAATGCAGGGCGGAATTCAGCCTTTCCTATACATTTATTGCTTTACTACTTCCCAGGTTAGATATATTTCATGCCATCCTTTCGGCTTGTTGGTTACCCAAGAGCCCCATGCATGAACCTTGTCGCCTTCTTTAGGCAGATCGACGCTATTCAGGTCATGGTCCTTTTGAACTACTTTAACCAACAGCAAATTTCCTTTTTTCTGGCTTGCGTATTGTAACCCATTTATATCGTTACATTGATCTTTCATACAATGAATTTTGTCGCGATACTTGTCCTAATGTCCGTTACACTGATTTTTGCAACTCTTGCATTTTCAATTCCAAATGCTGTACAAGCAAAAATTAGTTTTTGTGCATCTGGTACTGACATATTTCAGTGCTTTATCAAACAAAATGATTGTGAGGCATTCGCAGAGGCTCATCCTGACACAACATGCGTTAGAAGTAAAACTTAGCAATATTGAGGATTTTCCAATTAAATTCGAAATGTCTAAAGCTTGGAAAGAGTAACTAATTGTGAGTTCATTTATCGGACTACTAGTGTTCTCAGAAACACAGAACCCGAACCTCCAGTAGTTCTCTAAGTGGACTCGTCAGGTACGAGTACAAGATTTGAACCAATAGAAGAGCAAAGAAGATGGTTAATGCTCGATATTATATATTGGATTTGCTAAAAATGGGATCAATTCTGCTAAATGTTCGAGTACATCTAATTTGGGTAAAAAGAATGATCGCTACGATTGCATGAGTTAATCTAGGAATTCGCAGTCTACGTTAGCAGTATCTTCATTCGGGTCAAAATCAATAATATGGTCTAAGCCTTGATTGCAATCAAAGAAGTCGTTACCTGCACCTCCATTAAAAACATTGTTGTCTGATCCTCCAAAAAGAAAATCGTTTCCTCTCCACCATCCAATTAGCTTTTAGAATAAGTAAGAATTTTACTATTTAGTGGGGCAAAAATATTGGAGACAAGTTAGACAATTTGCTGGTTTAAAACTATAGACAAAATATCTGATGCCTCATGTTTGAATGATGGATTGACTGGCGGTCCGTCAGAGATAAAAAGAAAAGGCCACCTGATAATTGGAACTCCTTGTAGCGACAAAATCAAAGGTGATGGTGACGATGAGATTATCTATCCACTTGGTGGTGTAGATAGGGTCTTTGCAGGGAAAGGTAACGATATAATTTATGGTGGACTTGTCGATAACAGATTATACGGTGAACAAGATGAAGATATTATCATACCCGGCGGAGGATCAAATCTTGTTGACGGTGGACCTGGGAGCGATGTTCTATTTGGGGGTCGGAAAAAACCTATTACTCGGTGGCGACGGTAACGATCAACTTATTGCCGGTATAGGAATGACAATAATGGATGGAGGTCCCGGAGGCAATGGTTTTGATTGCGGACCTAGTAGCGTGGTGCTGGATTACAACCCTGATAACGGGGATACGGTTGCTGGGAAATGTAAAATAGTGAATAATGTAGGAATTGAGTTTTCAACCGATCCTGAGTTCATAGCAGATGATAATGAGAAATAGATTTTTGAAACATCCTTGACACTTTTGATTTGTCGAACATGATTGAATTTGCATTCGCCCCCGATTAAGTTCCTTCACGAGTATCGTGTATCTGATATTCTAAAAGTATCGATCATATTTTCAACCAGTGGAATGTAATTGGAAAACAATGTTTCCTGAGCCGTAAAAGTAATTAGGTATACTTTATTATTATAGATAGTGTAGATTTGCATCTTTTTAAAGAATTCATCTCCTCCAGTAATTGTGGAGTAAACCAACTTGTGGGCCTCATGGTTTCCTCCTAGAGTAAACGGCTTTGATTCGATCACAACATCTGTGGTATTTTGAATCCTTTTCATACGTTCGTCGATTATTTTTTCTAAAGTCATATTTTTGGAATCAAAAACAAATATATCTAAATATGGAACAAACTGTCCAGATACCCCGAGATATTTCCGAGTTGAGAAGCCGTTTTTGAAGGCGAGTAGAATCCAACAATAGTATTGTTGCCTTCACTATTATACGGATATACTCTCGGTGACCAGCTATCTGGATATTGAATCTTTATACCAAAAATAGGATTACTGAAGTTCAAGAATCTAATACTGGGTGGACCACTTGTCTTCGTTTCTGCCGGCTCTGTAATGTTTAAAGTTCTCTGAGCAGTAACGTTTGAGTTATTTGGATTTTTATTGAGTGTATTTATATTCGTTGAGCTAGCATTATTTGTTGTATTTTCAATGGTTGTAGACTGGGGTTTTTCTGGGCTTATCATTGGAACCTCCAATGTTATATTCTTTGGTGGTTGAGACAGTTGAAAGAATAATTGTTTCTCCATCGTATCCAAATTTGTTATTGCTATATCCGGTCTATTATTTAGTAAAGCACCAACAGTTTCACGTATGAGTAACCTTGAATCTTGATTTGATGAACTGTCCTCATTCAAGGCTAATTGTCGCTGAACCATTAATAGATCCTGTACGGCTTTACTAGAATTACCGCTCTCTATTGCCTTACTCGCATTAGAAAGAAGAACTTTTATCCTATCTTCCGACGTATTCATAGCACTTTGCGCGCTAGCAAATGGCGACATTAAAGCATTTGTTAATAATAAAAGACAGGAAATGGTGATTATTTGGAACCACCAGGACAGAAGCAAATGACGAGAATTCTTAAGAAATTGTGAGGAACTTAAATTCGTAAACAAGTGCTATTAACAATTACTTGTTCAATCGCAGCTTTATTTAAGAATTTGACCATTTTACAATTTTGATTGGTGGGGATTCTTACAACTAGATTACGTACTTTATTTAGGAAATAAACCGCAGGAATAAGTAAACAAATAACACTCAAAAAACTTTTCGATATATCTCAATTCTATTGAGGATAACTTAAGAAATCAAGAACCTAAGAACATTTAATGTGCTTCTGATTCTCTAGATTTTCAGAAACTCAATTTATAGCTCTTTTATGTACTCGCCATGTGATAGCCAATACTAACCCAAAGGAAACAAGGAATGAAGAGGCCCACGGTACGAAAATATTTACTGCATAGTTTAATCCCGTGTATAAGAAAATTAGTACTGTAGCTTCTTTAAGTGAAATGGCTCGCTTGCGCACTCGCCAAATTATGACTATAACCAATAACGGCAATCCTGCCAATAATGGAAGATAATATAGTACACTCCTCGGCAAGCCAATGAGCAAAGTAACGGCAATGGTTGCGAATGGAATAATCAAGCATATTATGATTACCTCATTATACCATACCCTTTTCTTGAATATTCTGTATGACTTCGCCTTAGGGGTATAATTCTTTGATGGTTAAATTGAAAGCGCCAAGAAGGATTGTTGCAATAGTATTACATGGAATTCTAAATACTAGTATCTTAAATCCCTCTACATATAAGGTTCAAATCCCCTTGGGCCATAATTGCACATCATGTATCATTAACTCAAATGTATTCTTTAATATGGGAATATTAGAAATCCTTAAAGCTTAGCGATACACAATATAATTCAGTTCATTAATTAGACTACTAGAATTACTAGAACCACCGAACCCGAGTATTACTTATTTTGCAGAGCTTATTTTTTTATTTTCTAAGAAATAATATTTGAGGTTATTAACCGGTTAACATTCGGCATGTTTCCAAAATTTGCTAAATCTTTGTTTGACAGGACGAATTCGAATTTCTATTGTTTATTACTTAATTCAATAAGTCTTCCAGATATTAGTCCTAAAATTATTCCATAAATCATATGAAAAATTAAAGATCCTATTATTACAACCATGTTTAGTCCCTTAAAATGTTGTGCTATTACAAAGACATATTGATTTGGAGCAGAAAGGTTGAACATGTCTAATTTCGGTTGTATGACATATGTTGTCAACGGTAAGAACAACACTAACCAAAGTGATATTCCGGTTATGGCTCCCAAAATTATACCACGTTTGAGACCAAATGGAATTAATTTATTCCAAAATATTGCCCCTTGACCAAGCAAATTACCGGCTATAGTACCAGTAGCAATATGTAATAGAAGACCAACATATGGTGATGTATTGGAATCATGAAATCCTAGAGATAATCCTATTACTGCAAAAAAGGTACCAGAAGGAGTTTTTGAAATAAAATCTATGCTAAATAATAATCCAGAAATTACAATCGATGACAATAATCCAGCAAATGTACAATAGGCCAACACATATCTTGATTTTTTCTCGGTTTTTGTGAGATTGTTAATTTGCATATATATTAATAACAAGTCTATCAGATAAGGTTTTCAATCAGCTCTTGGAGCAGGACTAGGGAGATCTTTCTCTGTAGGTTCGATTTAGTGGATTGATTAATTTCAATGACGGCCTTATCAGTTCCACCAAACTTGAACTATTGTTACTATGTATTGATTTTAATGTCTTAAATAAAGAACTTCAATGACTTAATCTTACACTTTAGGAGATAGTACACGTGTTGTTTATGTGGACAGTAAAGGTCAAAAGATTGCCGATTTGGATATAAGCAGAAGTGAAAGTCCTGAGCCTTTTTCTAATATAAGGGGTTTTAAGGCTGTAGTAAGCGGACAAACAGGTTCAACTATTGATACAGTAGGCAATACAAGGATGTTCGTGGCATTCCAGCCGGTAAACGCATTTCATAATACGTGGATTGTTCTTTTGATTCAATCGTCACTACACCATAATAATTAACTTTGAGAGTGGCAAGTCAAAGTCTTCCCTTTTTCATAGCAATAAAGAATTAAGTCTAGTCAATCCCTTTTTGTGAGTTACCATGTCATTATTCGATTTCATCATGTTCTAGACTTTTGTGTCAACATGTTAATATAGTAATTTTATTAGTTCAAATATATGAAATATAGAAGCAGAACAGAAATAGTATCAATGATTCTCGAAGCAGCAAATGGTGGTGCGACTAAAACAAAAATCATGTACAAGGCCTTCCTTAGTTATGCTCAATTGAGGGAATATCTTTCTGTACTTATTGAAAACAATTTACTCGAATATTTGGAAGGTATGCAAACTTACAAAACTACTGAAAAAGGATTAAACCTACTGAAAATGCATAACGAGATTGGAGAGCTTCTACAATCCCCAATAAGAGAGTCAAGAATACAATAGGAAAAATAAAAACAGCGACACAAACGTCTGCTGTGATTAATGTTATATTATTTCTTATTTAGATACAAATACTAAAAGGCTTGAGCCTATTCCTATCTTATATAGAAGTCAGGGGTTCAAATGCAATTATTTGCTGTATTAATTCAGCAAATACCATTATATGATTTAGTTGAAATGCTACTATATGTTGCTGGCTCGATATTATCCGCAATTTTGGTTGCACTCTCTATCGTTTCATATTATAGGTCCGGTTTGAAGAAACTCGTGTACGCCACCATTGCATTTTTATTGTTTGGCATTTTTCTAATTTATGAAAGTTTAGAACATTTGTACTCCTTGGACAATCCGTTTACTGATATAGTGATACCTCTACTAGGACTGGCAATTATATTGTTCTTCTTTTTGGTAATAGTAAAAAAAGTCCCAATCAAGGAGACGAAAATAATTACACTCAATTAACTAGATCTGAAATTCATACAGTAATCACATTATGTTGATTAGAATGAAACAGATAAACTGATAGACAATGATTGTAGATAAGCCTGATGAAATTCAAAATAACTTCCAAATTGTTCCATAAATCCGAAAACTATTAGCAACATCCTGGAAATTCATATAGTGTAAACAATAATGTTCTATATTATAGTAATACAAGTATCTAAATGAGATAACTTAATTTTTCAATTTAACACTTGTACTAAAGAATTTTTATATCAAGGGCAAACTACAATTCATGCTTTTGAAATTAATTACATCCATAATTTTCACGATTTGTTTATTATTACTTTTTCCGATTCATATTACTTCACCACTCGTCTTAGGATTGACAATGACTACTAATGCGTCTTCACAAGAGATCTGTGGAGATGGCCAGGATAATGATTTGAATGGACTGGTTGATGAAAGTTGTCCTGTTGACTCCTCTTCAGTCGGCACTCCCGCTGCAAATTTCAGCAGATCAAAAACTCTGCGACTTGCAGTAGTTGGTGATATTGATTCCAATCAAGGATTGACAACTCAGTTGGAAATCGCCAATAAATATAATGTTCAGGTATTGATAATACCAGGTGATTTTGAGTATTCTAATGGAAATGAGGTACTGTCTAATTTTCAGTCTCATGGTTTTACAAAGCAAAATACTGATATTGTTGTTGGAAACCACGATTTCGGAAATGATATAGAGACATGGTTGGGTAACAATAGGACATTTGGAGAAGTTAAATTTGATTTCTTGGGTGATAAACTTGCTTTGTTCAATATAGATGCAAATAAGAAGTTTGATTGTTCGAGTCAACAATTTAGAATTTTAAAATCGCAAATTGAATCAAGCAACGCATTATTCAAATTTGCAGTAGTTCATGAGCCATTTGTCACTGTAAGAAGCGACCATGCTCCTAATGGTGAGTTTGATTGTTATGATCCCTTGTTTAGGATTGGCAAAATTGATGGTGTATTGCAGGCACATAACCATAATTATCAGAGGTTCAACATACACGGATTGCTGTACGGAGTATATGGTACCGGAACACATGACATCGGATCTAGTATGTATCCCTTGGAATCTACTAATTGGGATGGAAATGATTGCCTACAATGTATTACTGGTAAAAACGGAATTACAATTATAGATCTTCAATTAAATAACAATTCTAAACATTTCGTGGGATGGTTTCTCGGTATGAATCGAGAAGTACTTGATGATTTCCAAAAGAGTATTTCCTAGTTATTAGTATCTCATAAACTAATTATGTAATCCTCTTGCTCGTTATCACAGATCGGCCGTTTCTATTCATCCTGTATTTTTCGCAAAAATGTACCCGACAATCGAAACGGAAAGAGTGTTAAAAATTAGGAACCGGTGGGACAAAATGGCAGTAAACCAAATCTGTTGGTTGTCCCACCGGAATTCTTTTCTCGAACTGATGAAGCAAGCCATTTGTATTAATGTAAATATATGAACATGACTTACCTTAGTTACCTATAATATAAGAATTCCAATTTGACAGATTATATGATGATTAGAAAGACTGAATCTAATTTTATAATAGTGTCTGTCTTGTCAATTGTGTTGGCTTTTCTTACATCTCCCATGTTAACTGCAAATTCCCTTCCCGTAGAAAATCAAACAGCAACTTCTGGTAACGAGGTCATCATTTCTCCTGGGTCCTCCTCCCCTACGAATGCCAAATTCTTTGATCCTGTAATACTAAATGTACCAGTGGGTGCTACGGTAACTTGGAAAAATTTAGACTCCACACTCCATACCGTAACTTCAGGAAGTGCTGAAAGTGGGAAACCCGGTACAATCTTTGACTCAAGTTATTTGATAGGAGGGAAAACATTTCAACATACATTTAGCACTGCAGGAACATTTGATTACTTTTGCACGCTTCATCCTTACATGAAAGGTCAAGTAATCGTCAATTAGTGAAGATAAAAGGCAAATAAATTGGAAGTATTGTCTTGGTTACTAATGTCATATACTAGGAGATTTAGTTTTTGATTTAGGATTCTTAAGCTCTTTTTGTTACTTCTTAACAACTGTCATAACAAGATCTTAATTAATATATTTAGGAATTTAGAAATATGAATACGCGAATTCAAAATTTGCTCACTCCTCTGATTATAGTGATGGCATTGTTGATTCTTCCCATAACAGGAGTGTATGCGGCAGATGAAGTTAAGTGGAAGACTTTCAAGGAAAAAAGCGGCCTTTATACTATTAAATATCCATCAAATTGGATTCCGCAAAAAATAGATGAAGTCGAAGGATATGAAATAAATTCGCCCATTAACATGTATTTTGTTTATTCAGGCAGTAGATCATCAGGTGCTATAATATCCATAACTGCTGATGAATCTATCTTTACTAATGCTACTGATTCTGTAGATTCGATTCATGCATATGCTCAAAGTTTGCCAAGATACAAACTAATTCAACCAATCGAATGTGGAAAATATGTTTTAAAGGAAGCGCCGGCTTGTAGTACTATTATTTCATACAAGAATACAGAATTACCCGGCAAGCCTGTCGTAAGTGAACTTGATATTGTTACCATAGATGAAGAGGGTGTAGAGTACGTAATATCTTATATTGCCACTAAAGGTTTATTTGATGATTTCATTCCTGTTGCAGAGGAAATGGTAAAATCCTTCAGTGTAACTGGAGACATTGTATCGACGGGAGAAGAATCCGTGGAAGGGGCAAATGAATCTCCCGATATACCTCCATTAACAGAATCTCCAACATTTCAAAAACTGTAATATAAAAATCTCCACGGAATCATAATAAATTACGCAAGCATTATCAGTTCCCCCGAATCAAAAGATCTAACCATCAAATACAAATTTTACTTTTGTACCATTGTGTGGAGATGTGCTTGAACTACACAATCAACACCATTCTTCACAAACATAGAGTGATATAACTCATCAAATCCTCTCAGAATTCATTCCTATCAGTAGTATATCATCAATTTTCTCATATCATACGTCATTTGTTGCATCAAAATACTCTGTTACGTTTTTCCATGTTGTATCATTTTCATGATTACCTCTAAGTATTCTTAGTTCGGTATATTTTTGGACCTGTTCAAAAAATTGATGTCCGCAAACTGAATATGACTTCCGTAGGTCCGTACGATTTCTAATCTATGTCCCCAGAAATATGAATTGATCAGTTTTGTTTTGATTTAAATATGATAAAATAGAATTCATCGTTTCTAAAGATCTGTCACTGCAATCAAAGTCTCCTACTGTCATTATTCTGAATGCATGGACTTGATTTAGCATCAAAATTATCAGTAGAAATCCTACATTAATCGTCACGATCATTAGAAAACGTTGCAATTTTCAATTCTACTAAAATAGCCTTGTCGCTAATGTTTGTTCCTTGGATAAGAACTTATCCCAGAGTGAACCAAAGATTATTCCCAAGATTCCCCAAAATACACCGATTGTGATTGCAGTCAAGATTCTGAAAGTTTGAATCAAGTCCATAGATATTTCTATCTTGTCTGGGTTCGAAGGCATAACAAGATATGCCGTTACCATAATTACTGCATACATCAATGGAACAATTATCCTCTTTGAATTCATTCTTGTCCTAATCCAAATAACAGCCATACCCAATGCTGCAAACCCTGAAATCATGATATAACCTACATACAATGTCTCCCGATAGTAAATTGTTTCTGGATCCCCAACAGCTGGGGGATTGGCAGGATATTTTAGAGCCACCATAAGGAACAATACAAACCACATGATTCCTGCAAGACAAATTGCCTTTTGTTTATTATTCTTACCAGGCAATTTATCCCTGGCAAATGCAAAGACTACTCCAAACAATGATGCAAATCCTGCGCCGTAAAAAGCACCACCAGCAAAAGCGCCTGCCTTCTGCCAATACCTATAATCAATCAATTCAGAAATATTCACATTTTCACCTAATGAAGCTTGCTTTTGAACTTCTAAAGCAATTGCTTTGTCAATAGTTGGTTCCACGATTCCTAAATTCAGTAAAGCAAGAATTATGCCAGCAATAACACCAGAGGATAGAGTAATCGCAACTAATGCTAATGCATTCAAAAAATTTTTCACCGAAAGTATACTAATGACATGGAAATCCTGCAGCGTGCCTCATATCATGAGTAAACTCATGAATCCACATATTGTCAAAAGCACTTTGTCCTTCAACTACACTGAATAATTGTCCTTGGTCATAACCTACTACGAACATTGTAAATATTAAAACTGCAATTAGAAATCCAATTGCTACAGGTAAACCGACAAATGCTTTCACTGTACTCTGCTTGGTAGTCGACATCTCCGTATGAGTAGGTCTCGGAGTATATAAATTATAGGATAGTTTATCCAACTGGATTTTGAATATTAGGAATCTAAAATCAAATATATACTTGTAAGACTAACAAGATACTTACAGCCCTAATGCATACGTATGTCAGGACGCTTCAAAAAGTTGCAACGAGATATGCACCAAGTAGAGTTCTTTCTTTTGATATGGTACATGTATTCAAAACATTACAGCTTATCAATGACAAAGGACACGTAAGCAGAGAAAATCTGTGTAAGGAACTGGAACTCGGGGAGGGAACAGTAAGGACACTAATAAGACATCTTAAGATGCATGGTATGGTAGAATCCTCCAATGCAGGAACGAAAATGACCAAAAAGGGAAGTTCACTATTGTCAGACCTTTTGTCTTCAATTCCTTCTGAAACACCACTTTCAAAATGTAAAATAACCTTGGGAAAACATAACTATGCAATACTCCTTAAAGATATGAGTTTTGCTGTCAAATCTGGAATAGAACAAAGGGATGCTGCAGTTAAGGTAGGAGCATCAGGAGCAACAACTCTTTTGTTCAAGGATAACAGATTTCTCATTCCACAAACAAATTACGATGCATTGAGAGGGGATACAGAACTAGCAAATCAATTAATTCAGAATCTTCAGCCTCATGAAGAAGA
>DASQWJ010000025.1:0-13737 GCA_035640315.1 Nitrososphaeraceae archaeon | reverse complement strand
TTTGTTGGTTCGGTAGAAAAAGGGATCATTTATCATTTTCCATCGAGAGAGGATAGGAAATCGTTATCATTGACAGGTGATCTCGCTGATTTAGTATTTAATAAAAAAGACAATGCCAGCCAAATAATCTTTGGACAAAATTTTGGAATCATAACAGATATGGAAGTTGGACCTGATGGATACTTATATGTGGTATCAGGCGATCGGGGAACTGATGCCGGTGCTATATACAGAATAGTTCCCAATACGAAATAACATTTAGGTTACGATCATTTTAGGGACAGGAAATGGTATTGAGATTTATTGTAGGCTTTCAATTAAGACTTCGGCCTTTGGAAGATATTTATTGAAATCTTCGGCTAAATATTGCACCAAAACTACCTTCTTCCTTAAAGCAAAAACCTGAAATCATATCTGTACAAAGAATATTTGAAACTCTATAGATCGTATCTGAATCCTTTAAATCAATGTTAGATCTATACTTCAAATTAAATGGTATTAGGAGATCTTATAGTTGAAGATAGAGGGAAAATCACTGGACAAAGAGTTTTGGATCCCAATGGACCTAAAACTGAAGCCTCCATGACAATGGAAGGAACCTACAATGGAGTTGAAACACTTGAAATTGCAACGTACTGGTCTGTACCTCGAGAAGGCGGAGTAATGTATGGAGAAGGACAAGGTGTAATCACAAGTAAAGATGGCAAGAAAATGGCAAGTTGGATAGGTCAGGGAATTGGAAAAATGGAGTCTGGAAAGATTAGATTTCGTGGATCTATATTCTTTAGAACTACATCCACAGGAGGAAAATTATCATTTCTAAACAATACAGTAGGGGTTTTTGAATTCGAAGCAGACCAGGAAGGGAATTGTTCTTCTAAAGTCTGGGAATGGAAGTAACAATTTAGATTTATTTTTTTATTTTCATTTTTTGTTTTTAATTGATAACTATCTACATCAACAAACTATGAACCAGTTGAAATCTATCCGGAAAAATAATTGATTGCTACGTATCCGGTCAAAGCACAAGTTTTATCTTAATTGTCTATCGTGTTATAAATTGGACTCAAAAAGTTAAAAAATCGAGGATCAATATTCAAGTAATATTAGTAAACAAACTATCGATAGACGTGGTATTGTTCATTGTTGAATTGTCCGGTGTTGTCTGACTACACAGGAGATCATTGGATTTGTTGGAATTCAAATTCGGCACGCATATAGAGGTCTCATTTTCGGATATAGGTTGTCCGGATACTAATTGAGGAGTTATCAAGGAGGCCATTAAAAAACAAGTGACAAGGAGTACTATATTCATCTGATTTCGGATAGTGAATCAATCTTCTTTAAAAAGGTTTATAATTTAACCAGGCTACGTTTATTCATTAACTGCCCATCTTTTCTAGGAGATCGAATATCTATTTGATTCTAAATAAGTCAATACCTTGAAAAGCGTTAGCATTGTGAAATGGAATTAATTCTCCATTTGGCATAGGTGAATTCAATTCAGCTTACTCAATGCTGGTTATTGGTTATTAGTAACAAACTTGTTAAAATCTTGCTCAGATTCCCAAATATTTACAAGATGAATTCTTCGAGTTATCAAAGACAACTGTGCGAAATATTTCTACTCTGGATTGATTATGTTCCCAATCAACTTTTTTTCTAAGGTCATCGTATGCTTGTTTAGTAAATACTTCTTCAGAAAATATACATAAAAATGTCATACACATTTTCTAAATTGGTCCTACTTGTTAAACACTTGCTATATAGATAACCTACTCAAGCTCAATTGGAGGCATGATGATGCATTATAACATACTGATACTGTCATCATGTTTTTGAACCAACTAATATCAACAAATCATTTAAACCAAGTTATTTCTGCAAGAATAGTGATTTTAAGTAACAATAAATCCCATTGATAAAAACGTCTACACATCATATCTAAAGTCTGAAATTTCAGGTTCTTTCATGTGATAGGAGTGCAATATCACATTCTGTTCTTTTGCTATTTTTAGGACAAGAGTTGAAATTACTTGATTAGTCTGGAAGATAAATGCCTAAAATTTATAAGAAAGGGTTTGTTCTGTTAGAACGATATCCGGTGGGGATCATTGTTTACTTTAGATCGTACATTCCTTAAACTTATCTTCAGCCTAGCAACCATTATGATAATTGTCAATTCAACTATCATGACAAATACAGACACTGAAGCAAATAAGATCGGTACTATGTATTATGACACGTTGAATCTAGATGACTCTCGTACGGAATATGACTCTAACAATGGGCAAAAAGACTCTTCGTCCAGACATTCGGACAATAGTTCAGAAATACAAAAGGTAGCAGTCATTATGTTTGATAGAGGATACAAGACTCAATTCACAAATGCAAGACCAATTCTGGATAAATATGATTTCAAGGGATCATTTTTTGTAATTTGTAGTTTTATTGATGGTAAGGGATATTACGAATTAACTAATGGAACAGAGAAATTTACTATAGCGGAAGTTCCAATGAATTGGAATGAGATAAGACAATTGCAAAAGGAAGGACATGATATTGAATCCCACGGTATGGAACACAGATATCTTGGAAATTTGTCTGGGCCAGATCTTGAACATGAAATTGCTGGCTCAAAAGAATGCTTGAAAAAACAAGGTCTGAATCCTGTCTTTTTCCAATTTCCGAGTAATAAAGGCGAGGAAAATTCTACTATACTGAAAACGGTATCAAAGTATTTTGATTTCGGACTTTCAGGCCACTCAGAACTCATGTTTCTATATTGTGATGGATGGATGAATTATGGTTTTAATAAAAAGAGTTACAAGGATCAATACGATTGCAGACCTTATTTTGAAGATGGAATGCCAACCCGAACTAATCAATATTCAATAAAGGAATGGTCCCATGACAGATATCATGATAAGTTAAATGATATATTTACTAATTTAGCTCCACATGGAAATAATATTTCCAATATGATGTTTGACGAATTTGTAAGATTATTAGGAACCCAGGTGCAGTACAATGAAAAAGCGGGAAGAATAGTATCCATTCCAATAGTTGGATACCATGAGATTGGGAATTACACTAACACGTATGATACTTCAATTGGATTGTTTGATAGGGAAATGAAGTATCTGTATGAAAATGGATTTAAAATACTGACCCTGACTGACCTTGGTTATGATGAAAAAGACAATCATTTCTATATTAAATAATGGATTAGTGTCGATCGTGATGGAAGCCTTCATGCAGTAGAGATATTAACGTCCCCAAAATATTACCGCAAATTTTTATACTGCAACAGCTGAACGTGTGGACCTTCATATCAATCCTGTCGACAAGCAGATTCAAATGTAGAAGACAGATATTCAAAAGCATCAGACTGTATTGCTTGTTAATAATTTAGATGAACATTTTCAAATAACTATACAAAAAGGTAATCACTTGCAGTAAGAATAAATAATATTATTATGAATATTGAACTATGAGTCAAACAAAAATTCCGAGAGATTATCACTCAATTACTCCTTACCTAACTGTGAAAGGCGGAGCTGCGGCAATTGATTTTTATAAAAACGCATTTGGAGCGGAAGAAAAAGGCCACATGAAAACTCCTGATGGTAAAACTGCTCACGCTGAACTAAAGATTGGTGATTCTGTCTTCATGATATCTGACGAATTTCCAGAAATGAATAATCTGTCGCCAAAGTCTATTGGTGGTAGTCCTGTTTCATTGTATCTTTATGTAGAAAATGTAGACTCCACGTTTGAGAAAGCAGTATCGGCCGGAGCAAAAGTGTTAGATAAGGTGACCGATCAGTTTTGGGGCGACCGTCATGGTCGATTAGAAGATCCCTTTGGCCACCAGTGGAACATTGCTACTCATGTCAAAGACCTCTCAGAAGAGGAAATGAAAAAAGCAGCAGAAGAGGCATTCTCGCGAATGTCAAAATAAAAACATTACTTTCTGATTGGAACTTAATGTTACAAATTATTTACGTCATTTGTAACTGGAATTGGAAATTATTTCTGCGATCACTGAATCAACGTAGTATTTGTGCTTGTCTAGAAAATCATCAATCTCCCAGGCGAAATGACTTCCTCCTGTAGTTGTAGGTTCTGTAATTCCAATATTGTCGCCTATGCTGTTGAGTTCGGGATTTGATTCGAACACATTCCCATCAGATTTTACATATACGTAGTTAGGCGACTTGCCAATTTGGTTTTCAGAAATGTTAAAAGTATTTTCCACCTTTAAGATCGCTATCTCAGGGGAAATTGGTAATCTTGATAATGACGGCCGATTTTGAGAATCTTGAAGACCAAAAAAAACTATAGCTGTAACCAAAATTCCGAAGGAAATTGTTAGCAGGATTCTTTTGTTTATCAATTTGTTTCTACTATGTTCCAATCTGCGACGTCATTTCACATTCTTGCAAATCAATCATATCAATTTGAAAATTTCAAACTTATTTTGAACCTAGAATATTTTTCTTTGAAAGAGCATTATCTAGTTCCTCTTTTGTCATTAGTCCCTTTTCAAGTATCAATTCTTTTATGCTTTTGTTTGTTGCCATTGACTCCTTGTATATCTCTGATGCCTTAAGATATCCTATGTGGGGATTGAGCAAGGTTACTAAAATGGGACTCTTATCTACAAGTGATGCAAGTTTCTGGTCATTTGCTTTTAGTCCGTCTATCATATTTTGAGAATAAATTGGCAGAAAATTTTTCAACATATCAGTAGATTCTAATATGTTTTTTATCATTCCAGGTAACATTACATTTAGTTCAAATTGACCAGCCTGAGCAGCTAGAGCAATGGACACATCATTTCCTACTATGATAAAACAAATCATGTTAAGACATTCTGATAATGAGGGATTTACTTTACCCGGCATTATGGACGATCCAGCATGTACGGCAGGAATTGTAATTTCTGATAATCCGGCAACAGGCCCTGATGCCATCAATCTTAAATCATTTGACATTTTTATTAACTCGATTGCGATATTTCTTAGGACAGAGGAACACATTGTTGTCTCAAATTTGCTTTGCAGTGAAAAGAAATAGTTTTGTGATGGTTTTAAATCTAGTTCAGATATATCGGAGAGATATTTGACTACTAGTTTATCATAACCTTGTGGAGTATTAGCACCCGTCCCAACAGCTGTCCCACCAAGTCCCACATATTCCAAGTCAGAACACACATCTTCAATTTTACTGAGACCTCTTTTGAGTGAAAAAGCATACACATCAAACTCTGTGCCCAATGTAACTGGTATCGCATCCATCAGATGAGTTCGACCAATTTTTATAACCTCTTTGAATTCGTGAGCCTTCTTTTCAAGGGACTGTATAAGCGATTTAAGTGAATCCACAACAGCTTTCATATTCATCAATAATGCAACATGCATTGCAGTTGGAAACGTATCGTTACTAGACTGTGACATATTTACATCATCGTTAGGACTTATGAAAGAGTAATCACCAATATTACGACCACTAATTTCAAGTGCTTTGTTTGCAATTACTTCATTCATATTCATGTTAAACGCAGTTCCTGCACCTGAATTGATAGTATCAACTATAATTTGATCATACAATTTTCCCGAAAGAATCTCATCACATGCCTTTACTATCGCTTCAGATTTTTCTACCGGGAGTGTTTTCAAGTCTCTGTTTGCAAGAGCTGCAGAACGTTTTATCATTGCAAATGCCTTTATCATGTTTACATGAGGTTTGTGACCAGTTACCTTGTACTGGTTTGAAGCTCTGACTGAAAACGGTCCATAATATGCATTAGATGGAACTTTAACCTCACCTAGAGAATCCTTATCAAGACGATACGAATCCATAAATACGAAAACCAGCGTTCATCTAATAAATCAATCGACTCTTACAACGAGGACTGAGTATTTGTTATATTCAATCAAGCCATGATATTTCGAGCCTATACATGCTATTATTCTACTCTCCAATAACCTTGATAAGGACTTTCTTGTTACGGCACCCATCAAATTCCCCGTAGAAAATTTGTTCCCAAGGTCCAAAATCAAGCTTTCCATTAGTGACGGCTATGACTGTTTCACGACCCATTATTTGACGCTTTAAGTGGGCATCGGCGTTATCTTCTCCGGTATCATTATGTAAATATTGGTTTATGGGAAAATGAGGTGCCAGATTCTCCAACCACTTTTCAAAATCCCGATGTAAACCAGACTCATTATCATTGACAAATATACTGGATGTGATGTGCATAGAATTAACCAGACAAATGCCTTCACTAATCTTTGATTCATGCACAACTTTTTGTACTTCCGAAGTTATGTTAACCAATTTGAATTTCTTTTCGGTATGAAATGTCAAATATTTTGTAATTGACTTCATAATACTGAAAAATCAGGTTTATTATTTAAAGGATGTATAGTTACAAAAATAAAAAAACTCTTATTAGATCTATTAACATTTCAAATCGCTAAAGCATGTTAACTATTCAAACTAATCCAAATCCCAAGTTACTCTTTTTGATACTGTCTTTTGCAATAATAGCCTTAATAGCGGGTTTTAGCCTGGGCAAAAATAATATAGCATTGGCCCAATCAGGACAATTTTCTCAATTGCAAAGTAATTCAAGAAACCAGGCTATCTTGCAATTTCAAACACAATTCTGTGGATTGAATTCTACACAAAATGGCAACTCTTTTGTTATAGAATATTTACTCCCTCAAAAATGTGAGATGCCACTTGGTATTCTGGCAGACAATGAGTCAGTATGGTATATATCAACCAAGTTGGGCCATCTTGGAAAACTAAATACTGTGAATAATAGCACACAGGAATTTACAATACCTGTATGGGACAGCCGATCAAGGCCAACCGATATGTCACAAACATGGGACATAAAATCAGATTCCAAAGGAAATATCTGGTTTACCGATGAAAAACAAAATGGAATTTGGAGATATGAGCAGAGTAGTAATAGTTTCAGCTTCTTTCCGATTCCTGAAAATCCTTCAGCATTTGGAACAATTTATCCTATTTCAATAGCTCTCGACGACGATGATGTTTATGTTGGCGGAATTAGATCGAAATCCCTTTGGTTGGCAAATGTACCTGAACTGAAAAATAACTCCTCTGAGGGTATATCTAATATTTCTCTACCAGTATCTTCATTCAAAGGAATAGATCCGGATCTTGTAAGCACTGGTTCGATTGAAATAGACAAGGATCGTAATGTATTGTGGATTTCAATGCTAGCGTTTGCTGTCAAAGGTCAAATATTCAAGTTTGATATACCTACAAGAACATTTACTTCCTATGATCTTCCCGAGCACCTTGATTCACCTGTAGGTATCGCTATTGATAAGGACGGAAATCCTTGGGTTACCGACCATGGGACGAGTATATTCTTTATGTTAAATTCAACGGATGGTAAAGTTACTGAATATAGTACATCACCGCTCTTTAGCAACTCTGCTACCGATTTAAATGACTTCGGCTATACGCTGCCTTATTGGATAAGGATGGACTCAACTGGAAATCTGTGGTTCAACGAGCATGTTGGTAACAAGATCGCTAGATTCAATACTACAGATAGAACACTTGTTGAATATTGGATACCTACGCAAAACAGTTTGTGGCCTCCAGGAATTTCTAATACTCTTCAGTTTTCGATAGGAAAAAATAACCAAATATGGTTCACTGAATGGACTGAAAATAAACTGGGCATGTTAAATGGTTCAAAGGCTCTCCCATTTGTTGTAGATACTAGTACTACAGAGTATACTGCAAAGAAAGGTGATACTATTGAAATCCCACTTGTCATTTCCGCCAAAGATCAAGTCAGCCTTAAGATGATAGCATCATCGACATTCACCAAAACTGGAAACTTTGGCAACTCAACGTTCTCATTTAGCCAGGAATCATTTTCAATGAATTCCGGCGACACAAAGAATATCACATTTTTGGTTACTCCTTCCAATGATCTTTCAGCAGGAGACTATACTATAATGATTGGGGCAGAAAACAATGAAGTATCATATCTAGATTCAATAAAAGTACATATTTCTTGACCTAATTCGCCTGCTCAAGAGCTTCAATCCCCGGCATTTTGTCTCCCGCTAAAAATCTCAATGTTGCTCCGCCTCCAGTAGACAGGTGAGTGACCTCGTTTTCTGATACGCCAGACTTTTTCAGAGCTGCAATTGTGTCGCCTCCACCGACTAATGTCATTGCACCTCTCCAAAATGCTAGAGCCATACTTTTGGCCACATTCATTGTTCCACCTGCAAAATGTCCTACTTCAAACAACCCCATTGGTCCATTCCAAAAAATGGTCCCAAAACCATTTCCACCTATTTCTGAAGAATATATCCTAGAAGTTTCGATACCAATATCCAATCCACTCATTCCATTTGGAATATCGCCAGTCACGGTAGAAAATGAGTTCTCCTCAGAAGAAACAATATGATCTACTGGAAGTAGTATTTTCTCGCCATAAGAAGAAAGTGCATTCTTGACCCACTCAAAATGTTCCTCATCAAATAACGAATTACCAATGTTAAAGCCCTTCGCCTTAAGAAATGTATAAGCTGCACCTCCTCCTACCAGTAGCTTGTCTGCCTTTGGCAGCAAATTTTCCAAGGCACCAATTTTGTCCTTAATCTTGGAGCCTCCTACTACCAATGTAAATGGCTTTCTGGGGTTGTATCTTATCATTGAAAGATATTCTATCTCTTTTTTTAAACTAAAGCCTGCTAAACGGATGTCAAAATTTCGTACAGCTCCGTATGTAGAAGCATGTTTTCTATGGGATGTACTAAATGCATCATTTACGTATATATCTGCCAAGGATGAAATGGATTTTGAAAACTCAGGGTCATTACTTTGCTCTTCGGCATAATATCTCAGGTTCTCCAAGAGCAATATGTTTCCAAGACCTAGTTTCTCTATCTTGCTATTTACTTGAGTGCCTATACAATCTGAAACAAAGTCAACTTTCCGGTTAAGTATTTCCTTCAATCTTATTGCTACGGGGGCCAGAGAATTATTACCATCACGCACAGTTGGCCTGCCTAAATGTGAAGCCAGTATTACTTTGGCTCCTCTTTTCACAAGATACTCTATTGTTGGAATTGCACTCCTTATTCTATAATCTTCAGCTACTGCCCCATTGTTCACAGTTACGTTGAAGTCAACTCTGACTAGTACTTTCTTTCCATAATACTGGATGTCATCAAGGTCGGATATAGATCTGAGCAACTATTTACAATTAAGAAATTTATATGATAGTAGGATAAACTTTTCTCCCTACTATTAGACCTTCTAGATTTATGCTATCTTTTATCCTAAACTACGTATAAAGATTATTGTCCGCCTTTCGGATTTCAATTGTGACCTTATCACCCACCCTGATTCCTATATCTTCATACTCTCTAACACTTATCTTAAATGTTGGAGAATCACCAGCACCTCCACCAGTCATCATTCTTGAAATATTTCCCATCGCCTTTGGAAGATTCTTCATCATGTCCTCTGGAGACGAGAATGCCATAACGTTTGAGCCAAATGGATTCATTGGTTTGTCACTTTTGTAATCATTAGGATCACTAAAACCAACATATACGTATGGACTTCCATCCTGTGCAGCTTCTATGCGTGCAACAACAAAGTCTTTCTTCATACTTGCCATATTACTTCTTGTCATAGAGGATATAATTGCCTTTCTCTACGAGGATGGAGCAGTGCGAGAAGGTTTATTTTGAGAATTCGTAGTGTCTTTTTTCGGGCAACTATATGACATTAAGTTTGTTCAATTCTTACTGCCAGGCCATATGGAATTTGGCATGAAAATATTTACCACATTTAGGAACTCTAAAGTTACTTACTTGCACCCTTGACAAATTACAGATCCGTTCAATAGGTGATATCGTGCGAGTTTGAGTACTAGATATTCTTTTTAGATTTGTTGCCTAATTCAGTTATTCTGACGCTTGTTGGGCATCCTAATTTACTTGACGCAACCTTAAAGCCGCGTTTAGCAAGTTCTAGATTTTCCCTTGAAACATATGCTTCAAATATTGATTGTTCTGGTTTAACCCTTGCAGCAAGCCCAGTAGCCTTACCAAAAGCTCTTCTCATTCCTTCCTGTAATCTATCTGCTCCGGCAGTCGCAATCATCTTATTTTCGCGTAGAACTAGATGAGGATAAACTGTAAGTCGGGAAAAGAAACTCAAGTCACCGGCTTGAGCCATTGACTTGTTTGCAGCAAGCCTCGCAGCTTCTAATGCGTTGTGCCTGATTTGGATTTTTTCGCTAACAATTAGTTCAAGTTTATAATCATAATTTTCTTTGGATTGACCTGATGAAAACCTTGCAATTTTTAATTGAGGTTTTCCAGAAATATATTCTCTCCTTACATACGGCATTCCCCTTGTTTCTCTATAATTAACGCCTTTCATAACTTATCACTTGATTTAATACTTAAATCCCTCTTTCAGAGTGATTTAATCGTTATGTCTTCAGAAGCAGATCAAAACAATGATTTCCAAAATGTGATTGAGGGACTTATTGACAAGAAATGCCTGATAAAAATCATAGATACAAGATCTCAAGATCAGCTTCGAAACAAGGGATATGGAGATAAAGAAGACAACGATTATTTTCTTGAAACTTACGAAGCACTTTACCTACTTTACCTCAAAAAACTTGTTATCACCAATAGCAGAATAGATGATTTTGGCAGGTTAATAAAACAAGCATTAAAACATGATAAGGAAATAGTTACTAAATTTCTAGTCTATAGAGACTTGAGGAGTAGGGGATACGTCGTAAAGGAAGGATTTGGATTTGGTGCAGATTTCAGAGTTTACGAGAGAGGAGGATATGAAAAGAAACGTGCAAAATTTGTAGTTTTTTGTATCAATGAGGGGATAAATGTAAAGGTTGGAGAACTTTCGAGAAATGTTCGTGAAATTGAAACTATGGGAAAAAATGCGATTGCCGCTGTGGTTGAAAGACGTGGTGAAGTTATCTATTACAAACTCACCAATATGAAATTTAACGAGAACAAGAAGCAGGAAGCCACTTTGACTCTCCAAGAAAGAAAATAGTTAATAAACATGTGAAGAAAATGTTAGTTGCAGACAGTGCCCTTCAAAGAGATCTATTGTCAAGATTGCAAAATAATTTTGGCTAGATATAATGAAGACTATTTCTCAGAAGCCAGCATTGATGAATTATCCAAACTCCATTATTATTATCATATTAGGGAAGGTCATTCAATTATCGTCAGGAAAAAATCAGATAACTCAAAAGCATTATCAGGGCTATTGATGTCGTATTTCTGAAATACAAGCAAGGATAATATTTTTCCCTAATCAATATTTTCTGCTACAAGATAATGATGACAATGGTAGTCCCCCTATAACGCTTGAGTAAAATCAAGTGTAGATGAAGAGATTTTACCGGACTGCAGAATCTTGTAGTATTAATGCTCCGACCGGGATTTGAACCCGGGATCGTCGCCTTGAGAGGGCGAAATGCTTAACCGGCCTACACCATCGGAGCGATAGAAATTTGGATAATTTTCTTCATATAAAACTTATGTTAATAATTCTTGCAGTCTTAATTGCTCCGACTTTAATGTAGTTACTTTGGGAAACAATCTGAATATAGAATCAGGAATTATCTAAAAAAATGGAGACAATCTATACAATAGGTTCAAGTCACTGATTTCAGGTTATGCTCAGCATCTAGTCTGATTTATAAGGTTCTTTGGCCTATATCATATCAATGGCGTCCGTAGAAGTATTTGGTAAAGAGGCAGAATTATACTGTAATCTTCCAAATGGCAGGATACGATGTACTGCATGCGCCAGGAAATGTGAGATTCCGGAGGGAAAAATTGGTCTCTGTGGAATTAGGGGTGTTAATAATAATAAACTATGGTTGTACGTGTACGGAAAAGTAATCGCAGGTCATATCGATCCAATTGAAAAAAAGCCAGTAATTCATTATATGCCTGGTTCATCGATTTATTCTATTGCCACAACGGGTTGCAATTGGCTGTGTAAATACTGTCAAAACTATGATATTTCACAGAGGAGAAAAATAGAAGGTAGTGAAATGACACCGTCTCAAGTAATAGAGAAAGCACAATTTTATGGTGCACAGGGCATTGCGTATACTTATAATGAACCATCAATTTTTATGGAATTTGCAAAAGACTGCGGAATAGAGGCGCACAAGAAAGGAATATTCAATATTTTCGTATCTAATGGATATGATACTCCAGAATCTGTTAACATGATGTCTAAATTTTTGGATTGTATTACAGTTGATTTTAAAGGTAGCGGAAATCAAGAATTCGTAAGACGATATATTGGTATTCCTAACTCTGAACCAATCTTTTCCACACTCAAAGAAATAAAATCAAAAACTAAAATTCACATAGAGATAACAGATCTGATTGTTCCTCAAGTTGGTGACAACTTGGATTCTGCAGAGAAACTTTGCAGATTTGTATACGATGAACTAGGTCCGGACACCCCGATTCATTTTTTGAGATTTCATCCTGACTACAAGATGATGGAATTTGATTCAACACCTGTTTTAACATTAGAAAAACATTGCGAAATAGCAAAACAAGTCGGATTAAAGTATGTTTACATAGGTAATGTGCCAGGGCATAAGTTGGAAAACACCTATTGTCCTGAATGTGGTAGTCTGGCAATTCAAAGATATGGATTTAATATTGAGGGATGGACATTGGATCAAAGAAATTGCTGCAAGCAATGTGGATACCGTATCCCAATTGTTGGATCCCTCCAGAAAAGAACAAAAAGATGGTTCCAATTTATGGAATAATTAGCAATTTATCTAGCCCGACAACTACAGCATTGCTGCTGCAAGAACAGACAAGTAAAATTTATCCTTGCTCACTTTGTTAATTGATCCAAGTCTATCTAGCAAATTCAATCTTGTAAATTGGAAAGCGATCCCAACCTGATTCATATTTTTTAGGAAGGTTTTTGACAAAGGCGTATCAAAGATATCATGGTGGAGATTGATGGAAGTACTTTCTGTAAACCAGGATTTTGTCAAAAAGCATGTGACTCCTAGAGATCAATATTCAAAGAAAGGAGACAATGGAATAGTACTTGTAATCGGAGGCAGCAGTTTGTATCATGGCGCTCCACTGCTTGCATCGCTGAGTGCTCTACGTGCGGGTGCCGACTTGGTCTATACAGCTGTTCCTAAAATAATTATCAGCTCCATAAGATCCTACTCGCCGAATGTTATTGCATTACCCATGATGGATAGCTCACTCACAGTTGGATCTGCTAATCGATTGATTAAATGTCTACCAAAGACACCTCATGCTGCAGCAATAGGCATGGGAATGGCTATATCCAAGACTGAGGCTCTAAATTCTCTCGTAAAGAAACTTCGAGACAATGGAACAAAACTTGTTCTTGATGCATCAGCACTAGTGCCTCAAATCCTTTCAGAAATCACAGAAACTGAGACCATAATAACCCCTCATCCTGGCGAATTTAAAAGAATTTTCAATGAAGATCTCGGAACTAGTGAAAAAGAAATCATTTCAATGGTTTCGAAAATGGCAATAAAGCACAAGATTGCCATAATTTTGAAGGGATGGCTGAATGTTATGGCCGATGAGGGCGGAAAAGTTGCAACAATTAGAAGGCCCACTCCTGCTA
>DASQWJ010000024.1:0-2167 GCA_035640315.1 Nitrososphaeraceae archaeon | reverse complement strand
AAGAGTATCTAATGCTTGCCTGCCAATTTTATTACCTTTTATAATAACTTGAATATCAGGCTCTTTGCAGAAGTAAACCCTTACTTTCATAGATTTGTTTAGCTTACTTTATAACTAGTAATCAGTTTGTGGATAAATATTACTATTCGGGTCAGGTAGTGTCAAGACCCTTTTTATTAAAGGCTGAATAACTATTCTATGGGATTAGGTCACTTCATGCATGTATACGGATCCTGATACTTTTGTTCTTATTTAGCTTTTTCTTTTATCTGATATGGGTTAGCCATTACCAGAAGTCCTAAGTAAGAAAGCACAATAACGTAGCTGCAATGTAAGTTCTTTTGATTTTTGAATGAGATATCGCTATATTGGTTGTAGCAGAGTCAATATGGATCTAACGCGGTAATGATAAGGAAGCTGTGGGATGTGATACACTAGTGTATGTAGTCAAATTCAGGTGGAGTGCGCCCCGCCTAATTTATTATTATAACATGATAACTTGCAAGCAAACTGCAATTACCTTTAGAATAGCAGTGACTAATTATTCTCAGTAAATAGTTTCATTTCTGACAAATATAGGAGGATATCGAAGAGGGCTTCTATTTCCTTTTGTAATATGATTTGTTTGATATACTTTACTCCAGACTTCGGGTTAGGTAAAATAACATTAGATAATCTTAAAAGTATTCGTTATATCTATTGGGATAACAGTTGGATAAAATAGTAGTTATTCCAAAACACTTTAGAAAATTAAGAAATCAAAAAATTGCCAACGTTAAATATTTTGCTCCCCGATTCGTAAAATTACGAACTGGCCAAACAAATACATGGGTTAATAGGGATAGTGAACCACATGAATTGGTTTCTGGGAATGCAGAATACGGTAGACCCGATGGTATTCTCAATACGGGAATAATTGAACCGGGTAAATTTTTTTCTAAAAAATTTGATAATACTATTCCATCGATACCTTACTTTTGCATCAGACACCCTGAGGAAAGAGGAACTGTTATTATTTATGACAAATTTGAAGACGAAATGACGATGAAAGAAAGGATAGACCATCTAAAACAAGTTTTTACTTTGGACAATGTCAAACAAAATCAAGAAGACATAGTCTCTACATTATCTAGATACGAAGATCCAGTGGTTAGGGAAGGATATTATCATCATGAACTAGAAACCATTCATAATAGAATTCTAACTATTGTTTTTTGGGACATTAGTAGTTTTTCAAAGTTGTGTAATGTATTAAAAAATGAACCGCATTTGATAGTTGAGTTCCTACAAGAGTATTTTACTAAGGCAAATAAAATTATTCATAAGCATAATGGAATTTTGGACAAATTCCTTGGTGATGGAATAATGGCGTATTTCGGTTATAAAACATCTGATGATGGTGGAACAGGAGGAGCAGTTAGTTCAATAAATGCTGCCTTTGAGCTACAAAAATCTTTTGAAGAGATTAAATCAGAATGGATTGAAATATGGAAAAAGCAATTTCATCATAAGGTTAACATGATAGACCTAAAATGTGGAATAAATACAGGTGAAACACTTGTTGGAAAACTATCAACCATTGAAAGAGATCAATTTACAGCATTTGGCCCAACTGTTAATCTTGCCAGTAGACTAGAGGAAAAGGCCAAAGGCAATCAAATTATCATATCCGAAAATACTAAGGATAATCTCTCCGAAAATAAATTCAAACTAAGAACTATAATGGTTGATGCAGATGACAAAATAAAGGCATTTGAATATATTGATAGATATTATGAGGTAATAGGTTGATTTAATCCGTGATGTTCTTTATTCTTATTTTCTAAAGCATGCTGTCATTAATTTTGGTATTGGAGAGTCCTAATATTGTTGCACTGCCAACTGTCCACTATTCAAATATGTTACTAACAATGTTCAAATTGTCAAATGTGCAGGGCTGTAATCAGACAGTTTATGATGTATACAATATGACAGAAGAGACTAGGGCAAAGAAGAAAGACTACGGTGTAAAGACTTTACCTACTGCAATCATTGATGGTAAATGAAAGTTGTTTATATTCCTAACTTTCCTTGGATTTGTGGAGGTGATTTGTAACAAGAAGAATATCCCTTAAACTATTTGAATGTGTCTTTTGATGAAAATGCATGGTTGAAGTAGGTATAGCTG
>DASQWJ010000023.1:0-3782 GCA_035640315.1 Nitrososphaeraceae archaeon | reverse complement strand
GTAACTTTCAAAATACCATGGAAGGAGATACAAACAATGTTTCGTTCGTGGTAACTGATTCTTCAAGAAATAACATGCATCTCATTGCATCAATCAAGGGGAGAACCAAATTTGACTCATACGACCCTCTCAATATGATACCTGATGATAATGTATTAGACTGGGATATTCCAGAATCTCATCCAAGTATTGATTTAGCATTACCATTAATTGATTAGTTTGGACAGAAATTCATTTCTTGATGAATTTCATCAAAGTGTTTTTTATAAATTGACAACTACTGAATAGTTATTCTAATTAATTTCAAGTTTTACTTATTTTTGCGTTTCTCTTCTACCTTTTCTGCCTGCACTTTTGCCTTTCCTTCCACTTTCTCTTCTACCTTTTCTGCCTGCACTTCTGATTCTTCCAAAGACTCTTCAGACAGAGAGCTTTTTTCTTCAATGAATGAGCTGACCACGACGGTATCATCATCTTCTTTTATCATCCTCAATCTTATTTTCCTTGGTGGATTTGTCTTCCCTCTAGACCAGATATGTCTATTCAAATCTTGATCTATCTTGACCTTATTGGTCTGCATATGGCGTTGGGTAAATTCCCTTATGATGTTTATTACTCTATCAGTTCTTCTATACTTTGGAGTATCCCAGGCTTTCGCCAAATTCACGGTGTAGATTCTAGTTGAATTATCTTCAGACATTTTCTATCAATCTTTTAATTATCCTACGTTAACATCCGACCTTCTCCAGGCTCTGCGCTTTGGATTCGTTCTAACATGACGGTGGGTTCTAATTATTACCCAGGCTGGCACTGGTCTGTTTTGTTTAACTCTCTTTATCAATCGCTTTTTCCTCGATGTATTCTTTCGTGCAGCCATTTTTCTAAACTGAGTTTTTTGCCTATTTTAAGTGTTGGTTTATTCATGTTTTGATTAATTATGAAAGACAATTCAAAATCGATCTCCTAAGACATATGAGAATTAGAATATTTAGTATACTGCTAATAAAGCCTCATTAAATTAGAAACACTAAAGATTAATTCCCAATCAGAACAAAATATCAAGCAAATGGCGATTGAATTTGTCTGTTCTGTTTGTTATGAATTCTTAAGCACAGTGTACGATAAAAGAAGAATGAAAAACATTAGAGTAATACCTAATAATATGTTGCGGGTCGACGGATGCAAGAGCATGTATCACAAGAAACTGACTGATTCATTCAAAAGTTAGGTCGTGATTTAGGGCGATTACAAAATTATCAATTAAACATGATAATTAAACAGTATTGGGCTATATTTTCATTAATTTGTGACTATGATTTTTCCTTCCATTATTCCAGGATGAATTGAACAGTAGTACCTGTACGAGCCAGCCTTGTCAGATGCAATCAGCGTCGTAAAATCCTGTCCGCTTGAGATAAATCCCGTATTAATATTCAGAGCATCAACAATAAAATCATGTTTTCTAAAATCCTGGTTTGCGATACTAATTTTCAATGGATGATTGATTTTGACATTAATATCAGGATTAGTAACATTGAATTTGTTATCTTTCATTAAGATGATGATGCCCCCATTTTTTGATAATTGGGTTTTGTCTTGAGAAACAATATTCCCAATTCCCCATAATGAACCGACAATAATAAATGAAATTGCAATAATAGCTATAATGTTATTCCTCAAATCGCTTTTCTAAATTGGAGATTGTAATTGATGTAATAATGCTTGAGAAAAACAGTTCTTAAAATTTAGAGACATAAAATAATAAAAGTTTCAAAAATAACTGTAGCAGGTTGACTACTCTGTAGTTGTTTCTGTATTGGCTTCAGCATTTGCTGGTGCTGCCTCAGTCTGACCCTGACTTGCAGAATCATTGACAATTTCAGCAGTAGCAAATCGATTTCCAACCTGAATGATTTTTATCTTCGTATTTTGGCCCACCTTTCCGTTCTTTACAAATATCACAAATCGCTGTATCCTTGCTATTCCATCTCCCTTCCTACTTAATTCCGTGATCTGCACGTCGTATTCCTTTCCTACTTCTACTGGTTTTGGACCGAACATGTCGTTCGTCTTAAATCCGTTGTAACTCATAGTTAATCTTGTCAAATAAATATTCCACATATAAACTGTCAAAATTTGAGCATATCAAGTCCCAATTCTGAAATTTTCGTTACATAGGCTTCTCAGACATTCTATGGCAGAGAGTGATGCAAGGTAACTGGTTTTAGGATTTGTAGGGCTTGGTATGTTTTGAACGACAATATGTATTTCTCCGAAACTCCCTTTGGCTACAATTTCGTGTTTATTCACTGATATCAGTGGATTTGCCATGATCTTTACCTGAGTTTTTTCCAAACCAACTCCAGCCAATGCTATTGCCACTGCTACATTCACATTGGCAGGAAATAGTTCGATTGCAGTCGAAGCATTACCTTCGAAAAGGACTGTTTCACTCTTAATATCATCCAGACTTATTCTTGAGTTTTTAAAGAACGGTGCTCCAGCAAGAGATTTGGGATGCTTTGTTGTTGTAATAGTCAAACTGTCCAGATATTTTCTTACACTTCTGATGGAATCTAGTCCGGCAATTGCACCAGTAGGTATCACTAATCTGGTACTGTTCAAGCTTGACAAATGTTGCAATTCTGCCAAGTATTCTTTATCCGAAAAGGCACCCACACTCAAGACAATCAAGTCCTTTTTTGATTCGATTATTTTTTTTCCGAATTCTCTAACTGCATCTTTTGAAGCACACTCTATTATTAGATCTAGACTCGAATAAATTTGAGAATTATAAAATTCATCGAAATCTGAGAACAAATGTACATCGCCATATTCATTGTCAATCGAATTGATAACTTGAGGTTGTTTATCAAATACTGCAACAATCTTGGCATTTGGAATCTCTTGTCTTTTAGCTGATGCGATAATTTCTCTGCCAATGCTCCCATAGCCTATTACTGCAACTTTCTTCATATTGTAATAATTTCACTTGTCAATATTTGGATTTACATGTTGCTAAACAATGTATATCTAAAACAAGTTAAGGGATAATAAAAAATGATTATCAGTCTAGCGTCTTCTACCAGTACGTTCTGGCTTCTTTTGTCCAGGCTGACGCCTCTTTTCAAATCTCTTTACAAAATTTATCTTGTTTCTCAATTTTGATATCGGACTTACTCTCTTTTTTCCTTCAATCTTTGGAGTTTGGCCTCTTACTTTTCCGGCCTTTGTTAACGATCCATGAGTTGGCATTTGATATAGGGTTGACTTTGATATAATATATCTATTACTGCAAGGTTCTGTTAACTTATCATTTGACGGTTAACTTCGTTGCATCGACTCTGAGGATTACCTCTTCCACTTCTTTTTTCAATGGAAATGGATTCCCCTTCATTGCTTCACCTACAACGCCTTTTGAACGCACGGACTCATGTGCGCCCTTTGATATATTCATCACAGCGACTATATCACGGTCAAGCCATCTGTCACATTGAGGACAGTATAGTTCACGTTTATGTAGCCTGGTTTGACAGTATTCCGGCTGCTTTTGATATTGCATGTAATTTGTAATATGAAATAACGTCATATCGGGCGAGATTACTATAGCATAACATGGAGAGTTGTTTCAGTGTTGAAGTGTTATTCTCAATCCCAATTTTGATACAATCATTGACCATCTGCCTGAATTTTTCCATCATGGGAAGTAAAGGTTCCACAGAACAGGATTGATTAACACTCTTAACTGCCAACAACAGAATGTATGATTTCTATCTAATATT
>DASQWJ010000022.1:0-2326 GCA_035640315.1 Nitrososphaeraceae archaeon | reverse complement strand
ATTCAATCCATGACCAAGCAAGAGAAAAAGAATCCAGACATTGTCAATGATTCTAGGAGGAAGAGAATAGCAAGAGGTGCAGGAACGACAGAGCATGACGTTAAGGACTTGATAAAACAGTACAATAACTCTAAAACGATGATGAAACAGGCCAAAGGAAGGCAAATGCATGGAATGCTAAGGAGATTTGGTTTCGGTTAATACCACGCAATCACATTTACGATTACAACAACTCGAGGGCGCTTATCGTCTTTGTAATTATTGCTTTTATCGACAAATCATGCAAGGTGAAACCGCAAGAATAAGAACAAGAGAAAGTATTAGGAATTCAAGGGGGTGTTATATCTGTCATGGACTCATGGGTCAATTAGATTCGATAACTGATAGAGTGCTTGCTGATGTACAAAAGAAATATGAATTTGATTCTTTTTTAGTAGGAGCTGTCTTGCCTACTGAGATTTATGAACGCGAAGACGAAATCAGATCGAGGTTCAAAATTAGGGGGAAAGAGAGTATTAAAAGGCAATTTGTCAGAGAGCTCGGAATAAGAATTCTAAGAATTACAAAAAAAAGGCTTGAGTACTTTGCACCAGAAATGGTGATAAATATTGTTGTTGATGATGAAAATAATATAAAAATAAATTCGAAAAATTCTCCACTAATTTTGGCCGGGACTTATATCAAGAAACGCCGAGGATTGCCACAAAAACATAATCAATATAATGAATCATTGATACCAAGATATTATTCACATGCATGTACGTGCAGGAGTGTCGAGACCCTAATATCACGAAGATTGTTGTCAATGACAAAAGGTGAGAATACAAGGTTCTCATGGGTTGGAAGCGAAGATCGAGATAGCCTTGTTTTAGGTGAAGGTAGGCCTTTTTTTGTCCGCATTTTAAACCCTCAAATTAGATCATTAAAGGGAGGCCTAAAATTTAGTATAGCCGGTATTCACGCAACTATTATAGGAAATGTAAACCATATGCCTGAATCACCCATTCGATTCATCACAAAAACAAAAATTTTGGTACGGACCAGAGCAGATTTATCTAAAATAGATTTAACAAAATTATATCTCTTAAAGAATTCGATGATAACGTTTGAAATTAAATCTAAAATTGTTACTAAAAAAATCTATTCAGTTGAGGTGCAACAGATTAACGATACTGAATTTAATCTTACTTTAATTGCGGATGGTGGTCTAGTAATCAAGCAGTTTGTTGGTGGACAGAGATACGTTAAGCCCAACGTCTCTGAAATCATTGGGACGGAATCACAATGTGTATTCTTCGATATTCTTTATGTACAGTTACAGTAACGTTTTTTTTAGAGGGTGGCGTAATGAAATTAATTAGATGCATAATGATCCCCTGATAAAGGTTGAGCATGCGAGAAACACAGGCCAACTTCCTAAGATGGTCTACGAGTTAATAGTAAATCGATTTCATATTGTTAAGGAAGGCATTACTAGGATAGAAAAAGCCTCGGAATTAAAATACCCTTACTATTATATTGAACCTAATCTTATGATCTCAACTTCAACGATAGAGTTTACGCAGGTTGGGATCTTTTTTGCTAGAACAATTCCTGTATTAAATGAATGTAACCAACTTAACATTGTCGTTCAATTAACTGCACCGCTTATTGCCTATGGATTGCTGGGAACGGTCCACGCAATTTTAGCGCATGAATTTATGCATTATGTGAATTTGATAAGTAGAATTATGAAAATGAATATGATTTCGGATGAGATCGCTGGCACTCTCTTTGAAGGAACATATAAAGATTCTGATCATTTGTTGGAATCTCATATGGTGTTCAAAAATGATCCTACACTTATTGATCATATTAGCAAGAAGTTTTCCGGAGGGTTCAAGGATTTAAGATTGGAAGAAAAGGTAATCAAACAATGGATGGGTAAGCATCTTCCCGTTGTTACTGTTCCGATTGATTCTAATGTTATAAAAATACCAATTGAGGTATTGGCAAACTTGGAATTTGATCACATTATAAAAGAAAAGATTATTGAATTTGAAAATAATAAAACAACAAAGAAAAGATCTAGTGATTATGTCTAGTATTTCCAGAGAACAGCTAAACACTATAAAGGTATGTGTTGACAAGATAGCAAAAAGTCATAGGGTTGTCGGTATATGCTTATATGGTTCTAAGGCTGCTGGTTATGCCCGGCCGAATAGCGATTTTGACATCATTATAGTCCTAGAAGATTATGCTTATACTGTCAAATATGTTTACCTTAGAGAGACCGATGTACAAATTTCTGCATTAGTGGTCGATCGACAAGCGTTCGAAAAAGATG
>DASQWJ010000021.1:0-3614 GCA_035640315.1 Nitrososphaeraceae archaeon | reverse complement strand
GATCCAGTAAATCCAATAGTTCTTGCATTTTTTGTTTTTTTGAAAATTCCATGAATTATTTTCGACGCCTCAGACTCATTATTATCGACTATTGAGATCGCTCTGGATATTGACCTCTTGTCCCCTTTTAATATCCCCGATACTAATTCTGACACGAGAGATTTAGCTAGAAAGTTAATTATTAAAAGTTACTTATACTCTGTAAACCTGTTTCGATGCAAACCATAAATTGACAAAAAATTTTAAAGGTCCTCTGTAAATTTTAGTAATATGTCAACACTTGTCCATGGAAAAAACAAGCCAATTAGGGTTCTGGTGTCCAAACTAGGTTTGGATGGTCATGATCGAGGAGCTTTGGTCATTTGCAGAGCGCTTAGGGATTCTGGGATGGAAGTAATTTATTCAGGGTTATTTTGTACTCCAGAACAAGTAGCAAAAATTGCCATTGATGAAGATGTAGACGTTGTTGCAATGAGTTTGCTTAATGGAGCACACCTTACATTGTTTCCCAAGGTTGCGACTTTGTTGAAAGAACGTGGAGTAAGTGATATCTTGTTAATCGGTGGAGGTGTTATCCCGGGCAAGGATAAGAAACAACTCGAAGAAAAAGGCGTAAAAGGTAACTTTGGTCCAGGTACGCCACTTGAAGTAATAATCGAGTTTATTCGCGGTAATATCAAAAAATAATAGTAAGGTCATTAATTGCTTTACCGATCTCTATTTAGGAACATGTTGACAGTTTCTTAACAGCAATTCCAGTTTAAATGGGAGCTAGAATGAAAAAAATGCCTAAACATGTCTTAACGTTCTGACAATCATTAAAACGATCCAAATGACCAATACAATTATTCCAATAACGATTAGGATGTTTCCAATAGTACCTGCAGGATATGGAATAGGTGCATAAAACAAAATAGCTCCAATTACAATGAGAACTATTGCTAGAATTAGTAAGTTCTGGTTAGAAACTGTTGTCATATACTAAAATAATAGGTAAACAAAGTTTATTACTATAATGAATTTAGTTCACTGTATTAGTACCGAACTTGAAAAAAGTAAATTACCAACACAAAATAACATTTCTACTTAGCTTGAATTAAATGAATGAATATAAACAAAAAAGGAAATAAAAATGAAGTAGATTGTTAGTCTACTGGATTTGATTCAGACTCGCCTTCGGCTGGAGGTATAGTTGTTGAATCATTGGTTCCTGGCGTAACGCTACCAGTTTCATTCATGCCCGACATACCGCCACTAGATTGAGACGAACCCAATTGATCTAGTACTGATTGATTTGCACCAAATGTATTATCTACTGATTGATTTGCACCTAACGTATTTTGAGTTGTCTGCTCTGAGCTTAGTGTATTTTCAGTATTTTGTGTAGATTCAAGTTGATTTTGATTTTTCACAGTTATTTCATTTATGTCTACATTCTTAAGATCTATATCGATATTGACATCGTTATTGCTGATATGTGCCCTTTTGGTATTCACATCTATCTCAACTGTACCTTTACTTATTTGTCCTCTGATTTCTCCGTCTGGAAATGATTGAGTGTGGACATTTACATAGGCAGATGATTTGTCAATGAGACTCACAAGATCTGAAATAGATTTACCTTTTAGGGGCCCTTCTAATTTGTCAGCAGTTATACTGCCCTGAACTAATGCCCCGTTTACCGTATCTTTACTACCTTTGAATAATGTTGCAACTACAGGACCATTTTCACCGGCCTCGCCTGAATGAATATGAGCTTGCGTTACTCCTTTAAGACCTTCTGCTTCAATCTGGTACCAAATCTTTGAATTGCCGCTGTTTACAATAAATCCACTAATTCCTGTTGCCGTTACATCAGGATGTGAAGGAACTTCGTTTTTGCCATTTAGGACGGTTATGTAACCATTCTGCTCTTGTGCTTTTACTGGATTTGCAAATATTACTGAAACTGAGATTGACAATATTGCCGCTAGAACCAGTGCTGTGCATGTTAGTTTTGTCATTACTTAAAAAAAGACAAAATAATTTATTAATAACTATAATCGTCCTTCTCCCGGGTAAATGATCTCTTCATATTTGTTAAACCGTAATATATTATGAGGTATAATAGATCCCAACAGGAGTGGGACGTAGATACTAACTATCCAAACGATACTATTGGCTTTTTTCCTCAATACGTTTGCAATCTCTTAACATCATGTATGCCGAGTTTTTACATGATAATGAAGATTTAAATTTACAATATACTTCAGTACTATCTATCTCAAAAAATGACTCTAATTGGTGATGTCTATCGATGGTTATATAGCAAATTCAGTTCTCGTCCAACAAATTTTAGCTGGGTCATAAACAATGAGCTTGCAGGAAGCGGGCTACCATTATCTTTTGACCAATTCAAATGGGTGGTTAATCACGGGATAGGCACAATAGTTACAGTACGAGAAGTACCTCTACCTTCCCATTGGCTTTCATTAAATGACAAAAGAAGTTTAGATGTTGATACTCAAAATCGCGGTAAAATAAATTACTTGCACTTGCGAGTTGAAGATTATCATTCTCCAACTATAGAGGAGATTGATTCTACGGTCAAGTTTATGGAAAATGAAATAAAGGAAAAAAGACCAGTACTGGTTCATTGTGCTGCTGGGAAAGGTAGAACTGGCACCATATTGGGAGCTTATTTACTAAGAAGCCAGAATATTGGTGCAAAAGATGCGATAGCCAGAATCAGAAATATTCGACCAGGGTCAATCCAAACTGAATCCCAAGAAAAATCACTTTATGAATATGAGAAGTATTTGAGAGAAAGATCGATGAAAATTTAATTTGAAATATCTAGATATAATTGATTTAATCTAGCAAACATGACAACATTTTATTGATACTAATGGATATTACATCATATGGATTTTCAAAAATTGGAGGATCTGGCCAATGAGGTAAACTTGGCACGAAATCAGAATATGAGATCTAAGGCTGCGCAAATAGAAGAAGAAATATTGAAAAGTTTGACCGAAAATGAATTAATTTTTCCTGTTGAACAAGATGTTTTAATTAACAAAAATTCTGCTTCCTTTCTATACAAGAATAATAAAACGTACCCCGCCCTGTTAGAATTTATGGCGCGTATTTTGCATGTCGATATTCCGATCAGGATTAGGGAATCAAAATTTGGACCAGGAGGAATAATAGTTGTTGCTGGAAATAAGGATCAGGCAAATAAGATACTACAAGAATGCTGTAATGAATTGCAGTTTCTCATAAAGGGCAAAGAAGGACACCTTGACTAACTGTGGCCTGACGATGCTCAGGAATTTCTTTTGCTGTGAATTACATCAATGAGATGCAACAGCTTGAATGGTTTGACCAGAACATCTTCACTTGTGACTCTAAATGATCTTATTCCAGAAGTACGGTAAAGTAGATTAATTGTAGTTATAATAACTCTTTGAGCAGGTCTAATGTTATAAATTTCTCTTGCCAAGTCGGTTGCCTTAAGACTACCTGATAAATGAGTATCGAGAATAATTATGTCATACTCTTTTTCCTTTATTGCTAATAAGCATTCATTACCCTCCGAAGTAACTAGCGATGTGATTTTTCTTTTTGCAAAA
>DASQWJ010000020.1:0-7173 GCA_035640315.1 Nitrososphaeraceae archaeon | reverse complement strand
GACTTGTGTTTTCTCAGACTTCTGAATGTACCAAATTTCATGATACATTTGTCACATTTCCACAGGTTTACCTTAGCCTGACTATAAAAGGTATAAGATTGATTTCCGCTCTCATACTTACCTGTAGTTGTGTTGTAATTCACGGGATTGTAGTTAATTTTATACTTAATTCTGGATACATTTATTTTCAATTTCCAAGCTATTGAATTCTATATTTAAAAAAAGTAAAGTCAATTGAACATATAGAAACCTATCAACCTTATTTAACAAACTCCGGATTAAAAAAACTAATATCTCATATAAAAAAAGTAACAATGTGTATTTTGAGAACCTGAGAGAGTATGTGGAATCCCTTGAGAAGGAAGGCCAGTTAAAGAGAATTAAAACACAGGTATCTGCAGACTTGGAAATTGCAGAAATTCTTCGCAGAGTAATGTATCAGAATGATGGCCCTGCAGTTTTGTTTGAGAATGTAGAAGGATATAGTATCCCTGTGCTTGGTAACGCATTTGGTTCATTGAGGCGATTGAAGTTAGCTCTTGACATGGAAAACTTTGAAGATATTGGAGAAAGGGTGACTGCATTAACAAGATTAAAAATGCCTCACGGCTTGCTGAATAAATTCAAAATGCTTCCAAAACTTTCAGAAATTTCTGATTACGGGCCCAAAAGTGCCAGCTCAGGTCCTGTAACAGAAATCATTGAAACAAATAATCCAACTTTAGATAACCTGCCAATACTCAAATCATTTCCAAATGATGCTGGTAGATTTATCACATTTGGAATTACGGTTACAAGGAATCCTGAAACTAATGTTCGAAACATGGGGGTATACAGGTTGCAAGTCATTGGTCCCAAAAAGGCAATAATGCACTGGCAAATTCACAAGAGGGGAGCGCTTCATTATCAAATTAACAAGGAAAATATGCAGAAAACACAGGTCGCTATAGTGATTGGAGCTGATCCTGCAACCGTCTTCAGTGCAATTGCACCGGTTCCAGAAGGATTGGATAAATTTCTATTCGCAGGATTGACTCGTAAAAAGGGAGTAGATCTGGTTAAATGCAAAACTGTTGATGTAGAAGTTCCTGCATCAGCAGAAATTGTATTAGAAGGTTATGTTGATCCATCAGAGCTTAACACAGAAGGCCCATTTGGCGATCATACAGGATACTACACCCCTCCTGAACCCTATCCTACATTTACCCTCACAGGAATTATGATGAGAAAAAAACCAATTTATCTTACGACAGTTGTGGGAAAACCAATACTCGAAGACGCATACATTGGAAAAGTTATTGAACGTGCATTCCTTCCATTAGTAAGGCTCTTCCAACCAGAAGTAGTTGATTTTTCAATGCCCCCAGCGGGTTGGTTTCAGGGCATGGCAATAGTATCAATAAAGAAAAGATATCCAGGACAGGCCAAAAAGGTCATGATGGGGCTATGGGGCATGGGACAATTGTCACTTACAAAGATCTTGATTGTTGTAGATCATGATATTAATGTGCATGACATCAATGATGTTATTTGGGCTGTTACGACTAGATCTGATCCAAAGAGAGATACAATTTTGATTGAAAATGCACCAACTGATACACTTGATCCAGCTTCTCCATTATTGAATCTTGGTTCAAAGATGGGGATTGATGCAACTAAAAAATCAAAAGAAGAAGGTTATGAAAGACCAGTACAGGAGGAAGCAGTTCCAGATGAAGGTACTCTTAGACTAGTAACAAGCAAATGGAATGAATATAGACTTGGGCAAGAGAACACGATATGATAAATATATCCTTATCAAATTATGAATCATGAAACTAGTACATAGCGGCAAAGTAAAAGATGTATATGAGTTAGATGAAAATAATTTGCTATTTCATTTTACGGATAGAGTCTCCGCTTACGATGTTCCTATGGTTACCAAGATTAAGGGAAAAGGCGAAATTCTGTGCAAGTTTGCAGAATTCTGGTTTTACTATTTAGATGCCAAGAATCATATGGTCAGGTTAGATGATAAAGATAAAATGGTGGTAAAGAAACTAAAGATGATTCCTCTTGAATGTGTCATTAGGGGATACTTGTACGGAAGCCTATTTGAACGATATACTGCTTCAGAGAACATTATGGGGCTAGAATCTAACCTGAAACTTGCGTCAAGATTATCGAAACCGATTTTTGATCCTACAACAAAATCTGAAATACATGATGTGCCCATTTCAGAGGATCAGATCGTAGAACAAAAAATCTTGACCAAAAGCGAATTAGATTATTTAAGAAATACCTCAATAAACCTGTATAATCAAATGTGCTCTATATCAGATAAGGCTGGATTCATCCTTGCAGATGTAAAATTTGAGTTTGGCAAGGATCCACAATCTGATGAAATTATTTTGGCTGATTCACTTGGCCCTGATGAATTTAGGATGTGGACAAAAGAGTCATACAAACCAGGTAAAGAGCAAATTAGTTATGATAAGCAATTTCTTAGAGATTGGCTGACCAAAGTAGGATTTAGAGACAAAGTAAAATTATCTAAAGATGGTGAAAAACCCTTACCACCAAAGCTTCCTCCCGATGTTGTCAATGAGCTATTAAAAAGATATTCACATGTATACGAAAAGATATCGAAAATAGAAATCTAGATTATTTTACACAATAACTTCCAGATCACTTAATTATCAGAAGTGGGCAGTTTATTCGACACTGATCTTCATCATACCCTTAGTTTCTGCATTGGTTAGTAAAGTTACAAGATTCCTTGGAATGTCAAATGCAGATTTATCACATGAAACAGCTAATGTTCTAGAATCCACGTACTTTGATTTTCTCAATACTATGTCATGACCGTGTGAAATTTCCAAAGTATTGCTTCCGTATCCTGATAATTGAAATTCAAATGGTTCAACAACAATCGATATCTTTACAAGAGTGCCAGTTGTCTTTAGTCTATTTTTTATTGAAGAATTCAAATCATTGCATGCTTTGTTTGCCGATACACCCAAAATGCAATCACCTTTCTTTGTCAAATTAGCATGCTTGGTAATTTCAATCGTTCTAGAGTGCAGTGAAAGTACATTCTTGTGACCTTGAAATGTTATTTCTTCTTCCAATTATTGATCTGACTTTTAAAAATTTAGGTGACAATTTAAAGTATGATACTAAGGTAAACTTAAATTAACGAATGCAAACAAGTTAGAGCTGATTTGTTACCTGCAGCAGCTGGTTATGATAGAGCAATTACGGTATTTTCTCCCGACGGAAGATTATACCAGGTAGAATACGCCATAGAGACCGTAAGAAGGGGAACCTTAGCGGTGGGAATTAAAAGCAAGGAAGGTGTAGTGTTAGCAGTAGAAGAAAAAGCTAGAAAATTACAAGTTTCTGATATTACTCAAAAAATATTTCAAATAGATGATCATATAGGGGTTGCAGCAGCAGGATATATTCCTGATGCTAGAACTCAGGTTGATCATGCAAGATTTTTCGCCCAAAGTAATAGACTGATTTATGATGAACCGGTGGATGTTGAAGGAGTTGCAAAGAATCTTGCAGATATGGCACAACAATTTACACAATACGCTGGAGTCAGACCATATGGTGTTGCGTTAATCCTTGCAGGAGTTGACAAGAATGGGGCATCATTGTATCAAACCGATCCTAGTGGAACTTACATTGGATATGACGCTGTTGCAATCGGCAATGGCAGTGATCAAGTAAATGAATTTCTGGAAAAGAACTATCATGCTGACATAAACATGGAAGATGCAAGTAGTCTAGCCTTGGAATCTATCTATCTTGTCAGTGAAGAAAAAACTGGAACCAGGCATATAAAAATGGCACAAATTGATAATAAAACTAAGAGAATGAAGCGTGTTGAAAATAATGAAATTGACAGCTATGCTTCAAAGTCAAAAGAGAATGCCAGTAAAAGAGCTCCTCAATAGTCTTTATTTTTTTTAATATCTATTTTCTATTAATATTGGTTTAAATATTCAAGAAATGCTGTGAATTTTGTGACTGTTAAAACTGGCTCTCCTGCACCAGATCTTCAAGTTAGTGAATGGGTACAGGGCGGACCAATTAGTCTGAAGGATCATCACGGGAAAGTGGTTGTTGTAGAAGTTTTCCAAGTAAATTGTCCTGGATGTTTTATTTACGGACTACCTGAAGCCATTGATAATTATAACAAGTACAAGGATGATGGGGTTATGATATTAGGACTAGCCACAGCATTTGAGGATTTTGACAAGAATACCGTTGAAAATCTAAAGTTGCTATTAAATGAAAAGAAGGTCATTGGTGAGACCCTTACTACTCTTACATACCAAAGTAAGTTACTAGATAAAGGAATGTTAACTTATGATATTCCTTTCCCAGTAGGTATGGATAAGCTTGTAAAGGAAGATCTTCCAATCGATGAAAAGAAAATTATGGACGTTGTGAACGCAAACGTTCCTGATTTTGACCTGTATCATCAAAAAGACAAGGATGAAATTATTTCACGAGTTAGATCATATTTGGAAACAAAACCGTACAATCCACTCACCTTTGAAGAATATTCTTTGAGAGGTACTCCGTCAACAATATTCATTGACAAGAAAGGAATTCTTCGAGAAACAACGTTTGGATCAACTGGATTGATGGGCGCTACTATAGAAAAACTATTATCAGAATAAACAGGTTTAGTATTTTATTTGACCAATCTATGGATTGCAATTCCTGACTCTTGTCTAATTGATTCTCAATCGATTTTGGACAAAAGTTTCAAGATTTCTCAGATCTCCCGTGCATGTTCTATATTTTGTGTTAAAAAGATAATTGTTTACCACGACAGAAGCGTAAAAACTGAAAAAATGGATAAAAAAATTCTCAAAACAATATTGGAATATCTTGACACACCACCTTACCTTAGAAAAAAGATCTATCCAAAAATGTGGATATTAAAGCACGCAGGAATATTACCACCAATAAAATCTCCGCATCACTTGACCTTGATTGACATCAATAAAGTTAAGGACGGTGATGTAAGATTCGGATTTGTAATAAAACAAAACGATGCGTTATACGTTGATGTTGGACTTGAAAAGATGATAACATACAAGGGTTCCCAACTAGGTAAGAAGGTTCTCGTAAAGATTTCCAAAAATCCAGAGTTGATGGCAGAAGACATTTCAAAAGACAGTATAGAAGGTTATTGGGGGTACGACGTCCAGTTTGCAGATTCGTTATCGACGATACTTGGGGACTCGAAAAATGAAGTTCTAATGACATCAGTGCAGGGAGCGGCGTTCACAGAGCATGTAGATGATCTCATGAATAAAGTAAAACGTTCAAAGAATCTTGTAGTTATTTTTGGTAGTCCTAAGCTAGGATTGAGAAAAATAATGGAATCAGAAAATAAGCAAATCTCCTCGACTGATAATTTCTTGAACATGTTTCCCCGACAAGGTACCCAGACTGTAAGATTAGAAGAGGCGATTTTGGGTACGCTATCAATCATTAACAATTACCTAAATGCCTGATTGGCAAATTTCATATTTTATCTTCGTGAAATCTTGAATAGCATACATTGCTTATCACATGAAGTTATTAATTTATTAAAGGGAAAGCAAAAAACGGATTAATCATGGGTCACCGAAAATATAGTGCACCTAGACGTGGAAGTATGGCATTCTACCCAAGAGTGCGTGCACGAAGTCTCGAATCTAGGATAAGAAGCTGGGCAGATCCTAAGTTGGAGAAATCATCATTACTAGGTTTTGCTGGCTATAAAGTTACAAATTTAAATGTATTATCAGTTGACGATAGAGAAAAAACACCAAATTTTGGCAAGAATGTCATGAACTCATCCACTCTAATAGCTACTCCTCCTTTGAAAATAATTGGAATTAGAGCATATTCAGAAACTACATATGGAAAAAATGTTATTTTTGACGCTTTCGCAAAAGACACCGACAAATATCTATCAAAAAAAGCGCCATTCAAATTCAAGGAAGGTAAGCTGGAGGAAATCAATACCCAAGTTGATAAAATTAAACATGTTGTAGCTATTGTATCTTCATATCCCAATAGTGCTTCTCTGTCTCAGAAGAAACCTTTTGTTTGGGAAATACCGATAGGTGGCAAAGATACTAAATCAAAAATTGATTATGTTGTAAGCAATTTTGGAAAACAAGTAAATATCAAGGATGTCTTTGAAGCAGGACAATTTATTGACATTTCCGCAATAACTAGAGGAAAGGGAGTTGAAGGACCGATTACCAGATTTGGAGTTAAAAGAAAACAGCATAAATCCAGAAAGAGTGTCAGGGCTCTCGGAACTCTTGGCCCAATTTCGCCTGCAGTAGTTACTTATACTGTACCTAGACAAGGCCAGAGAGGATTTCATCAAAGGACAGAATACAACAAGAGAATTTTAATAATGTCTAATTCAGACAAAGATAGCGATATCAATATTAATCCAAAAGGCGGATTTGAACATTATGGTCTCGTAAAAAACGACTATATCATTGTAAAAGGTTCAGTCGCGGGCGTTCCAAAAAGGTTGATTAAGATGCGTTTTCCTATGAGAACTGTTAGCAAGAAAGTCATAGAGCCTAAGGTTTTGGAGGTATTGGTCAAATGAAAGTTGCTCTAAAGGATCTTCGCGGTAAGCAAATAGAATCGTTGGAATTGCCATCTGTTTTTAATACCCCATATAGACCAGAGATAATAAGAAAAGTATATGTTAACGTTCTCTCCTCACAGTTTCAGCCCCAAGGCAGATATCCTGCAGCAGGTGAGATGGTTAGCGCCGAATCACGCAATACTGGTTTAGGTATAGCGAGAATTGCAAGAGCCAGAGGTGAAGGATTTCAACGCGCAGGTCAAGCTGCAGGCGTAGCCAGTGTCAGAAGTGGAAGATTGGCGCATCCTCCAGTTTCATGGAAGAAAATTCACAAGAAAATAAACAAAAAGGAAAAACAACTTGGCTTTTGCTCTGCAATAGCAGCTACATCAAATAAGGAAATCATTGAAAAACGAGGTCACAAATTGGACAAGATTTCTGAATTTCCAATAGTAGTTTCAAACGATTTTGAGAAAATTACAAAGACGGCAGAATTAAAAAAAGCATTACTCTCATTGGGCCTTGAAGATGATCTCAAAAGGTCTACAAGTATAGTAAAAGTACCT
>DASQWJ010000019.1:0-21877 GCA_035640315.1 Nitrososphaeraceae archaeon | reverse complement strand
TTCCACTTCACTCAATATTCTTAGCGCATCTTCATCTACATGCATTGGTATTTTTAGTTCCGGATTAACTTTGTAATTTAGAATTTCTGATGAAGCGTTCGCAACATCGTTCAATACTTCATGTGCCGTGGGTATTACCATTGAAATATCTTTTTCAATATCCTTTATCAAATCTATTGTTGGATTTATTGTATCCATGATAACAGTAAATTCACCTATTATGGTTGAACGCAGAGCTACAACCTCTAAAGACATTATCATGTTTCTCGTTGTATGATGAACGCGATGTATATTTACGAGTTCACTTGCCAGTGCCTTTGCTCGTATATTGTTCCCTCCTTTGATGTTTTCCACAATCTGTTTTCTAAAATGAGTATCCATAACTTCAAATTTCTTTGAGAGCTTGTTCAACTTTGTAATTTGATTACTAATAACCTGAGCAGCATTAGATAGGTCGTTCTGGAGTTGGATATGATGCTGCATCAAGGAAATATTATTTTGGATGAATGTAAAAATAATTGTCAGCGTCTGTCAACAAAAGAGTAACATAAAGCTAATCTAACAAATTTCTAGTATATGGACAAACTAATTTTACAGTAAGGAGATGAGATAAGTCGTAATCTCTACGACCAAAAAAGAAAAACTTAGTTTTCTTGTTTTTCTAAAGTAAGTCCATGTTTTGAATCATAACCCTTGACCTTCACAGTAGAGCCTATAGGAAGATCTGCAGGAGACTTGATTCCCGGCAGAAATCCTGATGCAGAAATGGGAGCATCTTGCAGCTTGAATACTACCCAAGCATAGGAGTTTATGTCTTCGAATCCTTCCGGGGCTACCGCCTGTATTGTATGTGTTACGACTGTGCCAATTCCAGGAAGTTCGATAAATTCGAAATCGCTTTTGGAACATTCGCTACAATAATACATTGTCTCAAGCATTACCTTTCCACAATTTTTGCACTTGTTTGCTAGTATCTTTCCATTCTTTGCTGTTTGGATAAATCTTTCGTGGGTACTAGAATTTTTTTCCACCGCAATGCACCAGGATTATACTTTTTGGAAGACATGAACAGCTGCACTTGCCCCAGTGGCACCAAAGTTATGCGTTAGCGCTATTTCAGCGTCCTTCACTGATCTCTCTCCGGCTTTACCAGTAAATTGTTCGTAAACTTCCACAACTTGTCCTATACCAGTAGCTCCTATTGGGTGTCCTTTAGATTTTAGTCCTCCTGACGGATTAATTGGAATCTCCCCTGTTCTTTTAGTAATTCCTTCCCTAGCTGCCACTCCACCTGTCCCCTTCTTGAAGAATCCCAAGTCTTCAATGTCGATTATTTCTGCAATTGTAAAGCAATCGTGAACTTCTGCGAAATCAATATCCTTGGGTGTTACTCCTGCCATCTTGTATGCTTGATTTGCTGCAATAATTGTACTAGGGATGGTTGTGATATCTTCTCGTGATTGGACAGCCGCGGGAGACCCTCCTCTTCCCGAACCGATGACTTTTACATAATTGTTACCAACCTTCTTAGCAAATTCTTCGGTGCATAAAATTACTGCCGATGCACCATCAGAAAATGGACAACAATCATAAATCTTTAATGGAGATGCCACAACAGGTGAGTTCAACACATCATCCACCGTTATACTTTTCCTGATGTGTGCTTTTGGATTTAGTAATCCATTTTCATGATTCTTGATTGCTACATATGCCAAGTCCTCCTCGGTAGCTTTGTATTTGTTTAGATATGCTCTGGCAATTGAGGCAAACAGTCCTGGAAACGAAGCTCCGTTGCCACCTTCATAAAAGAAATCTGAACAATATGAAAAAAGTGTGGTACTTAAAGTAGTTCCAGTATGCGTTACCTTTTCAACACCAACTGCCAATACACAGTCATAGAAACCAGCAGCGACGTTTGCATATGCCTCTCTAAACATCACCGAACCTGAACCGCAAGCAGATTCAATTGTTAACCCGGGCACATGAGGAATTCCTAGGTTGCTCATCAGTACTGGTGCCATGTGTACTTGTTTGTCGGCAACACCAAATACATTTGAGATATAACCTGCTTGAATATCCTTTGGCGTAATTCCAGCCGAATCAATAGCATTTTTTGCCGCGTCGAGTCCCAGCTCAATGATACTTTCACTTAGTTTACCATATTTTGTACTTCCAGCTCCGAGAACGCATACATTATTTACCATTTATATGAAAAATATTATCTTGAGAATATAAAAATGTTCGAGAAAGTCTTGGATAAATACTACTGTTCAAAAATGTCTGGGGTGGAAGGTGGCTGTAGTCTTCTCTCAGGCCTGGCAAATGAACCCAAAATCTAAATTATTATCCTGTGTAGAATAATTTGATTGTTAGAAGATAATGTTGTGGACGCCAAAGGTTATCAACTTGTAATTTGCGAAAAACCACTGGCGGCAAAGAGGATATCCCAAGTATTGGGATCCAAAAATATCATAGAGAAAAAACATTCTGCCGGTATAGTCGTTTTTGAAATTATTTCGGAGAAGAATCAACGATTTATTGTATGTTCAGCATTAGGTCATATGTATAGCCTAATTCCAGTCGAGAGAAATCGAAAAAAATATCCAATATATGAAACTGTATGGTCCCCCAGACATTCAACTATTGCAAAAGAAAGGAAGAGAATCTTGGAAACCTTGAAAGTGATATCAAGAGTTTCTGAAGATGCCACTGGGTTCATACATGCATGCGACTATGACCTTGAAGGCGAGCTAATTGGTTATAATATACTTGAATATGCTTGTAAGCATAAGTATGAACAGTCGCAGAGGGCAAAATTCTCTTCTCTTACCGATTCAGAAATAAATCAATCTTTTAATAATTTACAACAAACCGACATCAGAATAGCTGAAGCAGGAAAGGCCAGACATCTTGTAGATTTCGTTTTTGGTATTAACTTATCAAGAGCATTGGTTAATTGTTTAAGTGTTGCCAATCAAGATAACAGATATTACAATTTAAGCATTGGAAGAGTTCAAGGTCCTACTTTAGGATTTGTGGTAGATAGGGAGATAAAGATTAGGAAACATGTGCCAGATCCAGTATGGCACGTCACTGGAAAATTTCAGAAAGATAACTCGCATTTCCGGGGCAATCTGAGTACTGCAATACATGAATTTTCAGAAATGCAAGAAATATTAGCGACATGTAATACTGAAAAAGGCACAGTTAAGACAATAATTTGCCAGACAAAGAAGATAAATCCTCTGACACCATTCAATTTAAGTGATCTGCAAAAGGAGGCCTTTCGAATCTTCAAACTTTCTCCAGCTACAACCCTATCCATAGCTGAATCTCTTTACTTAGCAGCACTAATCTCATATCCGCGCACATCGAGTAAGAAGCTTCCTTCATCAATCGGATACGAAAAAGTTCTAAACCTATTAGGCAAAAACAGTGCCGCAGAAGATAAAAGCAAAATACAAGAATTGTTGTTGCAAAAACATTTAGTCCCCTTTCAAGGTATTGAAGAAGATCGAGCTCATCCAGCCATTTATCCTACAGGTGTGAAACCCAAAAACCTAAGTGTACTTCAGAACAAGATTCTAGACTTAATTATAAAGAGATTTTTAGCCACATTTGGAGACAGTGCTGTAACCAATTTTAATGAAGTTACTGTTAGCGTGAGCGGTCATGACTTTGTTGCGAAGGGAAATGCAATATTGAACTATGGATGGATTCCTCTTTACAAACCATATTTTAGTATCAAAGAAACAAGTTTGCCTCATCTTGTCAAGGGAGATTCTGTACATGTAAATGAAGTTACTGTGTTAGAGGATTTTACCAAACCGCCTACAAGATATAATCAGGCAAGTCTATTAGAAAAAATGGAATCAGAAGCGATTGGAACAAAATCTACTAGGGCTGAAACAATTAATTTATTATTGAAGCGTAAGTATATAATGCAAGACAAGGTTGGATTAGAGCCAACTGAATTAGGATTTACAATTCTTGATACTATGAAAAAATTTATTCCAGACATTGTCTCAACAAGACTAACCGCCTTTTTGGAATCCAGTATTAAAAGAGTAGAAGAAGGAGAACTTGATATGATTAATCTTCGGAAACATTTGGAAAAATCCTTATTGAATCCTTTAGAGAAGATCAAAATAAATGAACTTGCGATTGGCAATGAGATAAAAAATGGACTTACTACTTCAAAAGTTGAAGGGTCATTTGGTAAATGTCCAAAATGTCACATAGGAGAGATGGTCTTGATCAAGAGCAATATGACTAAAAAAAGATTTCTAGCCTGTTCTGAATTCAGAGTAACTGGATGCAAGACAATTACAATAGTTCCCCGATTTGGCTTGATCAAAAAAGGTAACAGTATTTGTACCTGCGGATGGCCAATTTTGAGTGTAATATTCAAAAGAAATAGCCCACAGAAAATATGCGTAAATAGAAGTTGCCCAGAAAATCTGTCATATAGAAAAGACAATTATCACAATTTTGATCCAAATACATCAATGTGATTTCGATATACATCAGTTCTCCTATTCATCAATAGTGGAAGTGTTCTTCTCGTGGTATCTATTTTTGCCGTGTCAATATCTATGAATTCAATTCCTTGCCGATTTTTCATATCCAATATGGTAGCGCCGAATGGATCGATCGCCATACTATGACCACAATAAATATTGCCAACTTGATTCGGTGCAAGCACGTATACCCCGTTTTCTATTGCTCTTGCCCTAACCATAATTTCCCAATGTACTTTCTTCATGAATCCAGCTACCCAAGCTGATGGGGAAACTAGAATATTGGCACCATTGACAGTTAGAATTCTGGAAATTTCTGGAAATCGCATGTCATAACATATGAGCAATCCCAGATTTCCAACGGATGTCTTGCTAGGTTTCTCAATAATACTTCCTGCTAGTAACTTTTTAGATTCTTTGAATCCTAACGCATCATAAAGATGGATCTTTCGATAAATCGATTGGACTTTTCCAAGTTCATTAATTATTATGCCTGTATCAAAGACCTTCTGATTCCTTTCATTGGTATTGATAATTTCGTACATCGTTGCGATTACATTTATCTTGTTTAGTTTGGCCGAATTTGATAATGTTGATATGAAATTACCAGTAATTTTCTCTGCAATCTTGTGCAACGATTCTGGTTTTTGTTTGGCTGGAGAATATGCCATTTGAAATTCTGGAAAGCAAATTAATCGCGCCTTTCTCTTAGCTGCTTCATTTATCAATTTCACGGAGTAAGCCAAATTATGCGCCTTGTCTACTGAAGATTTCATTTGAACGATAGCAGCTCTGAATTTTTTTTTCATTAAATTCACCTTAATTCAAAGCTAAAATTTTTAATTGAAAGGTTGAAGAGCAAGATGTTCAATCCTTCTCCGCAGAATATGCTTGTTTCTTGTGTGAATATCCCCTTTCTTCCAAGAAATCCCAATTTTTACCACATATCACACAGGTAATCCGGTTCTCATTTTTGAATAATTCCAACTCATAATGGCTGCATCGAATTTGGTATTCCTTCTTCATCGAATCCATTTCTCTTAAGGTGTCTATGTGTCTAACAGAATTTTCTGTCATGCAATGAAATACTTGATTTATTGCTTTTATCTTTCTTTTGATTTTCTTGCCATAATTGAGGAGAAAATTTGATAAGCATGAGCAGAAAAAATACCTTATGAAGAAATGTCCAATCTGCGGGTGTACACAGCATAGGCTATTTGGTTGTGGAAATCATTGGTTAAGACACAAGAAATCAACTAGCGGTTCATGTGAAGAAAAGTAATTTTGATTATTTTATTTCATATAGCGCTATTGATAATTTCAGTGCAATAGTATCATCTGTTTTTTCCGCTAATGGCAAAATGTATTTTTGAGTCTCTTCTTTATATCGCAGGGCCTTTTCCTTTTTTCTGTCATTTTTCAAGAAACGTGCGTTGTCCAGACGGTCAGCTAGTTTGATGAATCTAGGCATCTTGGGACCTTTTGAAATATTCTCAAAGTACTTGACAAGCAATTTTTCTCTATTTTCTTCATTGGTTTTTGGTTCAGTCAAGATCCTTACTGTGTCATATATGCTATCGCCAAAATTTGATCTCAAATCTTCAACAACTGCACTGTCCTCTTTACTTTTTTCAATTGCATCATGCAAAATTGCTGCACAGATTGTATCTGCATCATGAACCTTTAACTCATCAGATAATATCAGTGCAACCTTCATGGCGTGGTTGATGTATGGTTCACGGCTTTCATTTCTAAAAATGCCCGAATAAACACTAGCAGCATAACTAAAAGCCTTGGTAATCTTTACAACATCGTTAAGGTTATCCCCAAATGGCAGGATTAACCTGGAAAAAGCTATCTTGGTAAAATTATTTAAATTCCATTGCATCTTGACTCAACTAGTTAAGCAATCAATTATTTTTAAATAGTTTCTAAAGTTCGCTAAATTTGAATCTACTCCATTCTTATTCTTCTGGATTCTGTACAAAGATGGAACATGAGCAAGACTCAAACTAATGAAATGGAATGGTATTTCAGAGATTTTTTATATAGAAATCTTAACAAAGGAATACTGCAACTAGAAATAGAAAGTATTGCTACAAATATCATTGAAACTTATCTCAGATATAGAAATGAAGAATCTAGTCATATTTCTTCAATTTTGGAAATAGTATTAGAAAATCTGGTATCGTCCAAACTAATAGAACGTCGTGATAACTTGGCAATTATTAGAGATGGGATTTCTCGCTTACAATGTAATAAATGCTACTACATTTGTTATCTTGGAAATTTAGAAGCAAGATCTTGTCTAAGATGTCAAAGTAACGAATTGGATACGTTCCCTAAAAAACGCTGACTTTGACTAGCATATCGCATTAGAGCATGAGACTCAAGGTGAAATTGACTTTAGTCCAAATCGTTATTGAAACTCATATATAGAACTTTAGGAAACATTCCTAGTTGAAAAAATGTCTGCTTTAACCCTAAGGAAGTTTTATGAAGAAATACTTCAGTTCGTAGGAAAAAAAGTTTTGATAGAGACATCTTATGACAAGAATTATAGTGGAACATTAAGCGCTATCGATGAAAGATTGGATATCGTTCTTGAAAATTTAGAAGGTGAAGGAATACTGAGGATTGTCATAAATGGGACTTTTGTGAAAGAAATAAAGCTCCTGGAAAAGCCATTTGATCTTAGAGGTCTTGCAGATCGTTTGTCAAGAGTATTTCCAGGACTAGTAAAAATCAGAGAAGACGTCAAGGCGATAATTGTGATGGATAAGATTAAGGTAACCGAACATGGGATAGAAGAAGGTTCAGGGTTGGCAGCTGATAGGGTCAAGTCAATCTATGAAGAATTCATGAGGGAGTTCAAGAAGTAAATTTGTTATTTGAGGTCAGGTATTCTGACCTAGCAGGAAGGATAGGAAAGATCAAAACCCCTAGCGGGACTTTTGAAACTCCCGCCTTTATACCTGTCGTCCATCCTGTTTCACAATCTGTAGAAATAGATTTTTTAAAGAAATTGGGTTTCGAGGCTGTTATTACAAATGCGTACATCACTTTGAGACAATATGGAGACGTTGCTCGAAAAAAGGGTATTCATGAAATAATAAATTTTGATGGCCCGATAATGACAGATTCGGGCGGATACCAAGTGCTGGAATACGGTTCTATCGAACCAGAACCCTCGTATATTGCCCAATTTGAAAAAGATATCAAAAGTGATATTTGTGTACCTCTCGACAAGCCAACAGGATATGGTCTGAGATATGATGTAGCTGAAAGGTATGTTACTGAGACTATAAAAAATTCCCGAGAAACTTTGAATCTTATCAAGAGTAACAATGATGGTAGCTCCGTATGGGTTGGTCCAGTGCAGGGAGCAGAACATCTAGACTTGGTGAAAAGATCCGCTGGACAACTTGATGAAATGGGTTATGAGATGATGGCACTTGGTAGTCCGGTGCAATTGTTAGAAGCATATGAATTTGCCATTTTGGCGGACATGATAGCAGCTCTTAAATCAAAGGTTATGTCGAAGCCTGTCCATCTCTTCGGAGCAGGACATCCACTAACGATACCATTGGCAGTAGCGTTAGGATGTGATACCTTTGACTCTGCCTCCTATATGCTGTATGCAAGAGACAACAGGTATATGCATGGAAATGGTACTTCAAGACTTGATAAACTTTCGTATCTTTCATGTCAATGCCCAATTTGCATTAATATGACAGTTAAGGAATTTATTAATCTCGAACATGAAGAAAGAACTGATAAATTGGCTAAGCATAATCTTTACATTTTAAGAGGAGAGGTATTATCTGTAAAACAAGCTATCATGGAAGGAAGATTGTGGGAATATGTTGGACAAAAAGCACGTGCCCATCCCAAATTAATGGAGGCCTATAAATTATTCCTCAATTACAAGTATTTAGAAGATGGTACTCCCGTATTCAAGAAAAAAGCGATATTTTTTATGGAAACCATCGATCAATATCGACCAGAGGCGTCCAGAATAAGAAGGATTTTTGACTCATTTAGGACAAATAAGAAAAAAATAATTCTATATCCGGATACACAGGTTTCGCCATTTTATTCCTCCCATGAGTATCACAAATTGTACAAGAAATTTTCAGACTACCAGATTTATGCCTATAATCCATTTATTGGTATCATCCCAGCGGAAATTTCAGATATATATCCTGCCGCGCATAACCTTATTTCCCAGAGAAAATTTAACAAACTTGAAGCCAAAGACTATCCCACTTTTATGAGTTCTTTTGATAAATTACTATCACATAATTATTTTGATGATGTTATAATAATTGCAGATGAATTTATGCATGGAATAATTCATGAAATCAATCTAGAACGTAAGAATCTAAAGATTATTGAATATACCGATGATATAATAGAACAGATTTAGTCAGCGTCAATTCATTTCTTATTTTGGTTCTTGCTTAAATATGAGAAATAGATATGATAGTTAATAAAATTGGGAATTGATTATGAGTTCATTTATAATTTTAGCGAGGAATTATTAAATCTAGACAGTTCTCTTCGCTGGATAGGTATCTCAAACAAGTACGGTGTCTTGATTAATGTAGAACAGCGCGAAGGGTTAAATCCATTAATGTCAGAGGAGGAAAGCGAGGAATATGCGGCAGCTGCTGTGTCAAGATACAGGACAAGGGTTAAATTTCAATCAAAAATTGGAAAACTAAATTACGCTGTTGGAAGATATGAAAATGTAACCAGAATTACAGTTCCTATAAGTAATGACTATTTTCTCCTGCTAACAATCGATAAGGAGAAAAACTACGATGACCTTATTAATAAGATGATAATTCCATTTATAGCCAAAAACAGAAACAAATTTCATTTTGAGGATACAAGTGATTAATTCCATAATTGGTGCTTGATGTTCAAAACAAGGCACCCAAAAATTTAAGGTTTAAGGTTTAATGTCATGCACAAAACTCTTGTAAATTGACAGAGCTTCGTCCTCACTCTTTGCTCCAACAATTGTGGCTGCACCACTAGTCATAAAGCTTATGGAAAGATTGTCAGAATTGCTGCTCATGATAGTTAGTCCCAATTCTCCTTTCGTCTTGATTGTATACCCTAGGCGTTCCGCGTTCTTCTCAATCCCTATAAGGTTTAGTGATGACGAGATATGCGAAGGTGTAACTGTGTACGTTCTTTTTCCACGGTCACGACCACACAGCTCTTCAATTATTAATTGCTTTGTTTCCAATTGATCTCTATCAATTCTTTTTGTTCCGCATGAGGGACACTCTTGTTGTCTAAATACTGTAATCTTCTCTAAAGATAAATCATTTAGATCTACATACATAAGTTTATTTTCTAATGCTGGTTTTTCACCCAGAATTATCTTGACTGCCTCCGAAACTTGAATCCCGCCGACCAGGTACAAAATTGATGGATGGACTCCTTCAGTACTGCATGTCGGCATGTCATCCTCTGCTAATGCAGGAAATATGCATCTAAGACATGCTGTCTTGTTTGGAATAATAGTACAGACTGAACCCAACATTCCCAAAGCCCCCGCATAGATGAGAGGTATATTCAGTTTAATGCACGCATCATTTAGCGCATATCTTGCATCTATGCTATCTAATGCATCCACGACAATATCATTTCCTCTAATTATGCTCTCGGCAGTATACTTGGTTACAGAATTGGGAAGAGCTTCTATCTCGACGCTTGAATTGATTTTTTCAAGTCTTTGCTTTGCTGCTTCTACCTTTACTTTACCTAGATCATTTTCTGTATAAAGATGCTGTCTATGCAGGTTGGAAATCTCAATGATATCTCTATCTACTATCTTCAATTTTCCAACGCCCATTGCAGTGAGTTGTGTGACTACAGGATTGCCGATACCTCCAACTCCAACAACACATACTTTTGCCTTCCTAAGTTTTTCCAACCCTACAAAACCTATTTCTTCTAGCATTATCTGTCTAGAGTATCGTTGTAAATCTTCGTTCTTTAATTCAGAACCCCCTGCTACTGCCGGAAGAATATAAATTGAATCACCGCTGTTAAGTTTCGTCGCCATTCCATCATTACTAAAGCGCATATTTTTTCCGTTAATGTAGATGTTAATTAAAGATCTCGGTTTTCCATTCAAATCCAAAACTTTACGTTTAAAATCTTCTCCAAGTTGTTCAGTGATCTTGGTAAATGCATCTTGCAAATCAGTTGCGTCTAAAGGAATCTTCTTCTCTCCAGTACCCTTCGTAAGAACAGATGGGATTACAAATTCAATGTTTGTCATTTTGTACTCATTATCTCCTAAGATATCATTGCCGACACAGTTTGTACATCCGGCTTGACTACATCAAGTTTGGGCAATGCACTCATAATTGCCTCGGTAGATTTTAATCCATTACCAGTAACATAACATACTACTTTTTCATTCCGTTCTATAAATCCGTCATCAACCAGTTTCTTCAATACGGCAATAGACACACCGCCTGCAGGTTCGGTAAAAATACCCTCAGTTTTAGCTAGTGTCAAGATTCCTTCTACAATTTCGTTATCGTTGGCTTCTTCAGCAATACCACCATATTGTTTCAATCTTTTCAATACATAAACACCGTCACCAGGATCCCCAATTGCTAAACTCTTTGCTATGGTATCCGGTCTTTCTACAGGAACAATTTCACCAGTTTTATTCTTAAAGGCATCAACTATTGGGGCACAACCATGAGGTTGTGCAGCAGTAACTTTTAGATTTGAAACGTCATCAATAAGGCCTATTTCGTGTAACTCCTCAAATCCTTTACAAATTGCATTTAGCATAGCACCACTGCCAACTGGAATGATTAAATGATCCGGAACTTTCCAGTCAAGTTGTTCAGCTACTTCAAATGCCAAAGTCTTAGAACCTTCCACATAGTAGGGTCTCATATTAATATTAACAATCCCTATGCCCTTTGAGTCGCCTATTATTGACGCAACTCTATTGGCATCGTCATATGTTCCTTCAACTGCAACAAATTTAGCTCCATAAGATAATGCCTGAGCTATCTTTGCTTTTTCGATATCAGATGGTGCAAAAATAAAACATGGCAAATGCGCTTTAGCAGCATGCGCAGCTGTTGCCGAAGCTAAATTTCCAGTTGATGCGCATCCCACTGCCTTAAGATCTATTTCTCTGGATCTTGAAATTGCCACACCGGCAGGCCTATCTTTGAATGAAAAAGTTGGATTTACAGAATCGTTCTTTATGAATAGATTCTTAAGATTACCCATATGGGTCCCAAGCTCCTCAGCATGTTGCAGGGGCGTGAAGCCAGCATGTATATTTACGATATGGTTCTTATCAGCAATCGGTAAGAGCTCAAAGTAACGCCAATATGTCTTATCCTGTCTGGATGTGAATGTGTCTTTGCTTAAATTTGCAGGAACATCATAAATAACATCGAGAGGACCAAAACATTCTTCACATATGTACTTGAATACGGGAGTATATTCAGCACCACATTCTCTACATTTTAGAAATCGAATAGAACCCATGTATACTCAACTATCAACGATTTGTGTAGTAATAAATATCACTAATAGTAATTTTAGTATTACTTAATTTTTTCAACATCAAAATTTTATAGTTAATAAACATGATTCTGATCAAAAATCTCAGTTATTAAGAATACAATATAATTATTACAGGTTTATGAAAATAAATTGTCAAATTTAATTAGGATACAATCTATTGTGGAAACATGTTCTATTTCCTGTGTGGCATGCAGGATTTTTAGAATCTACCAAATAAACAACAGAGTCGTGATCACAGTCAACCAGTATATCTTTGACCTCTTGAACATTTCCAGACTCTTCTCCCTTCATCCAGAGTTTGTTACGAGAGACGCTCCAGAACCATGCATTACCGGTTTTGACTGTATTTTCAATTGCAACTCTATTGGCATACGCCAGCATCAAAATATCTTTAGTTTTAATATCCTGGACTACGACCGGTATGAGTCCGTCCCTCTTTACAAAATCTAATTTATCTATGAATTCATCATGAATCTTGACTAACATAATCTCAACCCAGGAATAGGCTTACCATAATACTGAATATAAGTCTAGTACTCTACGGGATTCGGACAATTTCCCGGTACTAAACATACTTTAGAATCAATCCTAGCTTTATGCAAGAGAAAAGAGATGGTGTGGTAATACATGGTAAAGTTATGTTAGGTATCATCAACATAGGTTAAATTGAGATATTTAAATTCAGCATATTGTCCTGAAATATCACAATAGATTTAGTCAGAAATTAATAATAAAGTCTAGAATTTTCCATGTAATTGAACTTGTCTTCAGAAGTAATTATTGCCTTATGGCATTTTTCGCACACAAAATATTTAGTACTTCCAGATAATTCCTTTCCACACACGCCGCAAAATCTCTTCAATACTTTCATATTCAAAAAACTAATCTATAAAGTATCTGTCTTTCAGAAACAAATTTTTACGTGAAATAGCAATTGATTGATTCAACCTTCCTTGTCTTGACCGAAGTAAGATAACAATTATTAAACCTAAAAATGAAAAAAAAGTTTTCATTTTTTATCTTCCCTTAACTTGTCAATTTTCATTTTAATAAGATCAAAACCTTGCTGCCAAAATGAAGCTTTAGTGATATCAAATCCAGAGTCTGCCAGTAATATTTCAGGTTTTTCCGAACCTCCCGCAGATAATATCTTGATGTATTTTGAAATAAAGGATTTGCCTTCTTCTCTAAATTGCTGATACAGTGACAGTACGAGCAAATTTCCAAAGGAATATGCATAACAGTAGAATGGGGTATGGTAAAAATGTGGAATATAAAGCCATTCCCACTTGAAATCTTCTGAGATACGTATTGACTCTCCAAATTGGGTCCTCAAGTTATTAATGTACAAATCCGAGATATTATCAATAGTAATACCATTTTCCACAATTTGTTTGTGTGCCTCTATTTCAAAAAGTGTAAAAAACGCCTGTCGCATTACTGTCGCGTATATGTCATCAATTTGTTCTGCCAAGAAAATCTTCTTCTTTTGTCTATTGAGCTTCTTGTAAATTTCTTCATTGAGAAGCATCTCTCCAAAAACTGATGCAGTTTCTGCCAGTGGAAGAGGAGCGTGGGCTACCAAAATTGGTTTATCGGATGCAAACATGCTATGTATCGCATGTCCAAATTCATGAGCCATTGTTGAAACATCTCTCATCATTCCATCAAAATTCAAAAGCACATAGGGAGTTCTTTTTGGAGAAACAAAATAACAGAATGCACCTCCAGTTTTTCCATTCCTAATTTCAGAATCAACATGATTTTCATTAAATAGACGTTCAGTGTATTGGCTGAATCTTGGTTCAAATTTATCAAAGGTGTCCAACACCAGTCTAGTAGCATTCCGAAATGTAATTCTAGGAATATTTTTACTCGAAATAGGTGCATATAGATCGTAACGTCTTAATTTATTCATGCCAATCAATCTTGCTTTTTCAACGAAGTAATCGTGGAACAAATGGGCATTTTTTTTGCAGACTCTTAAAAGAGTCTCTACGGTAGTATCATCTATATTATTGTAAATATTTCTAACTGAAATAGGAGATTTGAATCCCCTAATAGAAATATTTTCATCTCTCCATTGAGTAACTAGGTTTTGGTAAATTTCTCCTAGGACCCCACTATTTTTTTCATATGTTTTGAAAAGTGCCTTGTATGCAGCTTCCCTTTCATATGCTTTTGGGCTCCTTACTAGAGAAAGAAGTTTTTCTTTATTTTTGAATATTTTGAGTCTCTTACTTTTTCCATGCTTTTTAACAACTGTGAATTCAAAGTTGTTTGTCATTCTATCATATATTTTTTCCAGGGCTCCTGTACCGGTCACCTCCAGAGTGTTGATAATTTTTTCTTCCGACTCATTAAGCGAATATTTTGCAACCAATCTTTTATGTTTCAAATATTCCCGGTATACTGATGATACGCTATCAATAAGTCTTTCAGCGTTATTACTGTCAAGTGTCTTCTTGAACCATAAATCAAAAAACAATACTTGGTTACTAATTTGAGAACTCATTTTTTCGGTTTCAAGAACTAAAGCGGCAGCCTCATTGGATGACGTATCAGCGGCGTATTTTAGTTGGGCAAAACTATTTACTGTGCTGGTAACATCCATTATATTCTCAAGTTTATGAACCAATCCTTCAAAACTTGGACCGTCTAAATCTGGTTTTAGGATTTGTCTATTAGCTTCAAATTCGTTGACATCTTTTTTGATGCCTTTGACCATATTTGCAAAGGTACTTGTTGACTTGTCATCGATTAAATCATGGAGATCCCATTTTCCTAATTTAATAGTTGAATAATTTAACATTATTTCTTTTCATCATTAATTTGTAACTGGTCTTTAATATTTTATTGATTATCCACAATAAGGTTTGCGATATGCTAACGACATGAGTTATTTAGGAATATAGTGAACATAGTTAGTTTGGAATATAGTTATATAGCTCGAATACAATATAGAAAATGCCGTAATGGTTTTCAACATAGGCATAACGGTGAAGGCTGACAATACTCAGTGATTGTGGTGTTATCTGAACACCAAAACTGATTAAAAATGCCATCCTTTCTATGTTGATTCATTACTGAGTTATTTATTTTTCAGGTATTCTTTTTTCATTTCTTCGACCCAAATATTCTTCTTTGAATATAACCTCTTTGACGGCCGTTTTTTGCATTCTGATAAGACATAAGCTCCTATTATTGGGAAGCAAATTGAAGAATCTCCGTAAACTATTACATTGTTTCTATGAGAGGTTTTTATTTTGCCCCAACTTTTTCCTTCTTGTATGGTTGCACCAGACAATCCGCCTGTATCAGGTCGTGCATCAGTAATTTGTATTACATAATCATGTCCTCCATCCTTTAACTTCAAGATTTGATATAACGCAGGTCCTGTTTGTTGGAAGAAATTTTTGGGGACTCCTCCTCCTAATTCTATGCCTCCAGAAACTTTACTCTTCCATAGTATCGCTGTTGATTCAGCAATATCCATCATAACGTTTGGAAATCTAGTCACATCTTCAAATAATAGAGGTAACATATTGAGTCCTATTGAAGAATCACTTATCGCAGGAATGAAAACCGGAACATCGTTTTTGTATGCGGAAGCAAGAAATGATTTTTCGGGGCTTGTTGAATTATCATAGGTTGCCTTACCAAGACTATATGACATGTCTGCCGTAGAATATGATTCAAAGTAGCTCTTTTCAATTTTCTTTATTTCTCTTTGAACAATAAGGTCTTGTGCCTGCAAAGTACCTATTTCTTTTATGTATACATCATAAATTCGTACGATTTGCTTTGAAAAAAGTATATCATCATCAACCTGAAAGTGACCTTGTCTTACTGGCAAATCATAGGCAAAGTGTAAATCATGATAAACGTTGGCACCGGTTGTAACTATCCAATCAATATATCCATTTTCAATAAGTGTCTTAATTGTGTTACCCATTCCTATTGGGGTCATGGCTCCTGCAAGGGTTAAGCAGATTGTACATCCAGCATCAATCATTTGCTTCATTATGTTTGCAGCTTCAAACAGTCGTCTTGCATTGTAACCTGTTGACCCAAAGAAATCAACCAACTGTGATATCGTCATATTCTTTGAAATGAGTGGAGGTTCTATTTTTTTGCCTGTAAACGAATGTGCGTCGCTCATCTATTAGCATGCAGAAAAAGGTATTAAAAATTTTATCTGAAGGGAAGTATGTTGGTCCTTACAGACTAAACAGCCTTGTATGTTTATTAGAATTTTCCATTCAGGTGTTTATTGAAATGGCTTTAAGAAACTTGGGCCATAATCGCTTGAAACTCTCTTTTCTTCATAAGAGCTGCATTCTATGCATTTTACACCATTGTTTATCTTAACCGTATCACTTCCACAGTTCAGGCACAATGAATACAATAGCCCAAAATTATTTCCGTCTACCGTGATATGAATCGAAGAATTCATCAAACTTGTAATCTGACCCCTAACAATGTCGCCAATCCGATAAATTGACTTAGGTTTTCTATTATATCTATCTCGATTCCATCCACCCTTATTATTTCCTGTTCTCGCTGAGGCAATCGCAGATAAACCTGAGCCATATGGTTTGTTGTTAACAGAAAACAACTTTACTGATATCATAGGTCCAAACAACATTTCTACAAATCCCATAACTATATCTCCTATTTTTGGTAATTCCTGCGGATTAATTGGATCTATTTTGATCGTTCTTCTCCTAGAATCATATGCCTTGTTTCCCAATACAGTTGATCGAATAGCACCATCAATAGTGAAAGTATTATTTCCAGCCTGAAATTCTTCAATTTCAGCTATATATTCACCTGGAAAAACCATGCCAGAAATCTTCTTATTCATATTACATACCTGAGAGTAGATGTAGTTATAATTGTTACACGATAATTTGTTGAGTTTATGGAAAACCCAACTTTGATATTAACCTCTATCCCTTGCTAAAACCAAATGCAAACCCTGCCGCAAAACCTCCAGTTAAAGGGATGCCAGAATTTGATATGGCGTTCATAATTTGGTCACTTATTCCGGGCAAAAATGGAGTACTAAGATCTAACCCACTAACATTTGACATGGCACTGCCCAAAGCAGCTTCTAACTTTGACCAATCAAGTGTAATAAGTCCATTGTACTGTAAATAATATAAAATACCGACCAATAATCCCGCAACTATTATGATTATTTTTAATATTTTCTTTATGGCGTATCCCATTAGGAAACCCAAGAATCCTCCAATTCCTACAGAAGTAGCTAGCCCGCCTATTCCAATAGAAGTAGCTAAAGAGCTTAAATCCAGAAACATCTTTACGAATTATCCTAGAACCATGAATATATGCAATATAGACATTTTTAATCGGATCTTTTGACTGGAAATTGTTATGTTTTTTTAGTACAAACAAAGTCGCATTGGTATCTTAGATTATATTTACATGGTATTTATTCATGGAAAAAAGTGTGAAACAACAATTTTATTAAATAATGGAATTACTGAATCAAACAATCTATTAAGAACCTTCTTTTATTTCTAATTGTGAAATTCATAGAGTGGTTCCCTTTCTATCAGCAAATCAGGAATGAATTTGGATATAGCACAGAAAAAGATCAGAAGGCAGCTGAAGTTTTGAGTAACTTGATAAAGAGAAAGGCATTGCAGGTATCGAAGCTCCAAAAGAAAATTGAAGGAAAGCAAGTACTTGTAATTGGAGCAGGTCCCAGCCTAGACAAAAATATTGAATTTATCAAGAAGAATAAAAATTACATAAAAATAGCAGCTGATGGTGTTGTCGAAATCTTGTTAGATAAGAAAATTAAACCAGATATAGTAGTGTCGGATCTTGATGGAAATCCAAAATACCTGAGGATGGCGGAAAAAATGGGAGCGATAATGGTAATCCATGCTCATGGTGATAATATGGAAAATTTGGAAAGACATGTTCCTAAATTTGGAAAAGTAATCGGTACGACTCAAGTAATGCCGGCTGATAATGTGTATAATTTTGGAGGATTTACTGACGGCGATAGAAGTGTCTTTTTGGCAGAAGAAATGAATGCAAAGAGCATTACTTTGATAGGTATGGACCTTGACAACTTACCAAGAAAATTCTCAAGTGATAAAGACTCAGAAATAGACATAGACCTTAAGCGAAGAAAGTTAAAGTTCGCAAAGCGGTTGCTTGAAATGTTAGCCAAACAATCCAGATCTAAGTTGGCTAACAAGTCTACAACGACAATAAAAGGTATCAAATCTCTATGACGTTTCTGACTTGAAGTTAGGTAATAAGTGCGGTTTGAAAACAATGTGAAAAACTATTATATGTTTTTGATATATTGAAACTTGTCATGTCCAGCTTTTCAGAAGATGATATTCGTCGCGCAGCAGAAGTGCGTGAATGGTTAGTCAAAGAAGTTACCAATAAAAAAGAGGAACTTGATAAACTGCGTAATACCCTACAAATAGTTGATTCTTTGCTTAAAAGAACAAGCTTCACAAGTGCATCGAATTTGGAATCTTCCGCTTCTAATTTGAAGAATAACAGTGCACAACAATACCAATCGCTTAATGAAGAAGAAAATGAGGAAGAAACTAGTCAAGAAGAACTCAGAATGAATTCAGCTACTAAATCTCCAAGTGATAAGTATAGAGTAAACAATACCCAAGGCATAGAGATTAGATCCTTGAAGCGTGCAAAAGACAATCTGTTAATTTCAAATGCAGAGTATACTCCTGCTTTTGTAAGAATTGCTTTGGCAGATGATATTAATTTAAATATTAATACTCCTCCATTCAAGACTTTTTTCTTGAATCGAATTCTAGAAGGTATGAAGTCCAAAGACAAGGAAAAAGTTCAAAAAGGTGAACTAAGTGAATCTGAAATCATTGACTATAAAGTAGATAATGATGAAGATGGGAAGATCAATAGTATTATGATTTCAAATTATAGAGAAAGAGAACGGCTAAATGAGATTTTTAATACAGCAACATGGGTATTCACAAGAATGTTAGAAAAAGGAAATTAACGCGCTAATGGATAAAATTGTAGTATTAGATTTTGGTTCGCAATACAGCCATCTCATCTGTAGACGAATTCGCGAATCTAATGTTTATTGTGAACTCCTACCATATAATTCTCCAATAAGCCTGATAAAAAAGTTAGAACCAAAAGGAATAGTACTTTCTGGCGGTCCTTCTAGTGTTTACCTAGAAGGTTCTCCAAAGCCAGATAAGAAAATCTTTGACTTGGGAATACCCGTCCTGGGAATATGCTATGGTCACCAGCTGATTGTTAATGAATTTGATGGAAAAATAAAACGATTTGATAATCGAGAGTATGGCTTGGCGGATTTAGAGATTGATGATAACTCGGACTTGTTCAAAGGAATAAACAAGAAAATAAGATGTTGGATGAGTCACGCTGATGCAGCCGAAACGATCCCGAATAATTTTAACATATTGGCACACACGAATAATTCACATTCTGCTGCAATAGCAAATCGAAATAGAGGGTTTTATGGTATTCAGTTTCATCCTGAGGTATCACATACTGAGGAGGGAAATAGAATCTTGAGAAATTTTTCTCACTCCATTAGTAATGCAAAACCAGATTGGACAATGGAAGGTTTTGTTGACTTTTCCATAAAAGATATCAGAAGCAAAGTTCAAGATGACAAGGTACTCTGCGCGATAAGTGGTGGAATCGACTCAACAACTCTAGCTGTTCTACTAAATAAGGCAATAGGCAAGAATCTAGCTTGTGTCTTTGTCAATAATGGATTATTGCGTCTAAAGGAAGAGTCGTTGGTACCTGAACTGATAAGCAAGCATCTAGGTATTAACACTATTTCAATTGACGCTGAACAAAGATTCTTATCAAGATTAACTGGCATTGCTGATCCTGAACAAAAGCGAAAGATCATTGGAGAGGAATTTGCCCAGGTATTTTTGGAAGTAACAAAAGATTACGGGCCATTTCAATGGCTTGCACAAGGAACTCTATATCCAGACGTTATTGAAAGTGGATTTTCCAAGGGGCCGGCTGCTGTGATTAAGACACACCATAATGTCGGAGGTTTGCCGGATTGGCTAAATCTGAAAGTCCTAGAGCCCTTTAGAAGCTTGTACAAGGACGAAGTGAGGAAAATTGCCGTGTTGCTAGATATCCCAAATGAATTTATCAAAAGGCATCCATTTCCTGGTCCAGGATTAGCAGTGAGAATTATAGGGGAAGTTACCAATGATAAAATTAGGATTGTAAGACATGCCAGCAGTATAGTTGAGAACGAATTAATGGTATCAGGCTGGTATGATAAAGTATGGCAAGCATACGCTGCCGTCGGGGATGATCTTGCGGTCGGTGTACTTGGAGATGAAAGAGTATATGGTCATATAGTAACTATTAGGATAGTTGAGTCATTGGATGCCATGACTGCAGACTGGTCGAGAATTCCCTATGATTTGATCTCCAAGATTAGCAACAGAATAACTAATGAAGTTAATGGGGTTACTTGGGTTACTTATTCAGTATCAAGTAAGCCTCCCGCTACCATAGAACCACAATAGATTATTAAATGCTTTTTTGAGCAAGATATACTGCCTCATCGATTGTTGGTGGTTCAAAATCACTTCTACCTACATATAATGAGGCGTATGCATTTGAAAATAATAATCTTTCATTTGCATCTAAGTGCGATAGATATCCCAAAATGTCCGCTGCGTCCCAACAATCTCCAGATCCCGTTAGCTTCCTAGGGACCACATCAAATGATTTGACAAATTGGATACCCTCTCCATCAGACCACGCTCCTCCGATCCTTGTGTGAAGATCAATTTCAAGTTGAAATTCGGACGACAATAGTTTTACAGCTTGTTTTACATTGCCAGCATCTTCAAAATCTAATGACAACTTAGAATCAAGGTTGCATGCTTTTAAGAGGGAAGTACATTCATTTTCGTTAATACTAAGTACGTCTAATGTTTTATTCAAATTCTTCAAGGTGTCTCTGAATTCTTCTTTTCTCGTTTCTATATCAGCGGGATCCAAAAAATGGAATGCATTGGGAGAATTTGTAAATAGATAATTAGCTAAATCGGTCCCTTTAGAGTTACTAGCCCAATTTGTTAGGACTGCGCCCTTCGCAGAATTTATTGTTTCTAAATCGGATTGAGCACTAATAATTTCAGGACCAAAATTCTGATTGTCACCTACATCGCTTATCATTACATTAGTATTTGATCCCTGGTTTTCGTGAAACTCAAATGATGTCGTGGATCCTTGTCTACCATTTCTTATTTGCAAATTAACATTTTCTCCAAATTTTGAGAAGATAGTCCGAAGGATGGATGCTCCAATATTGTCTGCAACGGTATATAGAGTGACAGACAATCCCATTGTTGCTAGACAATAAGCGACATTTACGGCATTACCACCCTTAATATCGAAGGTATTTACACCTCTGATGCTTCCACCTCCTGTTGCAGTTTTGTTGGTAATTGTCCTAAACAGCTCGTCTTTGGAATTTATCTTTATGATTCTATCTAGAAAGAAATCAGGAAGTACAACAATATTACCACTAAAATCAAACTCAGATAGTTTTTCGAACATTACTAGATGCCTTATGTGCGTATTTTTATTAAAACGTTCCAATTATTGGAGATGAAAAGATACGTTGAAAATTGATTAGTAAAAATTTGGTATGAAGACGGTAATGAGATAATTACTCCATATCCATGCCGCCCATGCCGCCCATGCCG
>DASQWJ010000018.1:0-7486 GCA_035640315.1 Nitrososphaeraceae archaeon | reverse complement strand
CATTCTTATATTCTGCTCCCAATTTATCAGATTCTAAAAATATTAAAGCAGTGGGACCAATGGGTTTTTCCCACTCAAATTCTGGAGCACTATACTTTCCTTTACCATCAAAATCAACCAATTCTATATTTTCATCAGATTGACCATATACTCCATTTTTGTTTTTTGTCTGGTTAAGTTTCCAAATTCCTTGAATCTTTTCCCATCCACTGTTGAATCCTGGTTCAACCAAATTAATTTCATCTCCAAATCGAGGGCCGTTTTCCGTATCCCACAAATTGCCAGTTATAGGATCAAAATCTATACCAAAACTGTTTCTAATACCATATGCATAATACAAGTTAAGAGGAAACTTATCCCCGAGAATTCCATTGTCAATAGGTTTACCGTCTTGAGTTAATCTAAGTATTCCTGCACGACCATCGGGAGTAGTTCCATTCAAAATATTCTGAGCCATAGTGTCAAACCCTGACTGGTTCTTGTTAAATGCACTTGGTTGCAAGTCGCCTATAGTCACATAAACATTGTTTTCATTATCCAGATCTATTACCCCACCATTGTGACTTGGTCCAGGCAGATAAGGTAATTCCAGAACTAACTTTGAGTCTACGAGTATATTACTCTCAGTATCAAGTTCATATCTGTATATATGATTCCCACAATTTTGAGAGTTGTTAACTTCAGTCTTTACCTGAGAACATGATGTAAAATAAAGGAAAACAAAAGGATTGTCTTGGTTTGACTTGTCAATTCTTGATACTGCAACTCCCAATAGTCCGCGCTCATCTTCGATTGACACATTAAGATGAAGCGCAATGCCTGAGACAGTACCGTTTACTATTCTGTATACGTTTCCTGTATTTTTTTCGAGTAGTAAGATTTCATTGTTCCTTAAAAAAGTAATCCCTGTCGGAAAGGTGAAGCCACCGGCCACAGTCTCTACCTTGAGATTCCGATCTGAGAGCGATGGATAGTCTAAAACACTGCTTTCATTAACGGATTCACTTTGAATTTGGTTTTGACCCAATATGTGTTCATTTTGATTTAGAATTAAAAAAAAGAAACATAAAATGATAATTGTTAAAAAAGCAAAGAGCATACAATAATTGATTTCTGTTTCACAGTTTATCTTTGAAACGGATCTCAGTGAGTTGATATGATTTGAGCATACAGCCTCTTCACGTACAGTGCTTAAGACAGACATGATGACAAATTACCTAGGCGGGATATGTGATAACTAAATATTAAAGACTATTTAACTGACCGGTAAGTCTAGTTACAGTTGAGGTACTTTAGCAACTAAATTATAAGACCTGTAATTTGCATATGTCATGCAGGTTGAGGGAAAAGTAATTGTCTGCGACGCCATAGATGAGATAGGAATTTCCATTTTAAAAAAGTCAGGATTAGTAGTCGACTATAAACCTGAAATTGAGCCGGATGAATTACTGACCACCGTTGGACAATTCAATGTCATAATTGTGAGAAGCAGAACAAAAATAACAAAAAAGGTAATTGACGCATCTCCCAATGTCAAAATTATTGCTAGGGTTGGCGTCGGGTTAGATAACATAGATACAGGATACGCTGAATCAAAAGGAATCAAGGTTCTAAATGCAGCTGAGGCTGCAATGAATGCAGTTTCCGAATTGGTACTTGGTCATATGATAGCTTTGTCCAGGAATATTCCCAAAGCCAATGATGGATTGAAGAATGGTAAATGGCTGAAAAAAGAACTTGTTGGTGGTGAGCTGAGGGGAAAGTACCTCGGGATAATAGGAGTAGGAAATATTGGTAGAAACATTGGACGAATTGCAAAATGCCTTCGTATGAACTTGATAGGATATGATATTTTTCCCATCAATCAAGATTACATTCGAGAAGTAAGTATGATAAAAACAGATTTGAAGACCTTGCTTGAAAATTCAGACTTTGTAACATGTCATGTACCTCTGACTGAAAAAACAAAGCATCTAATAAATTCAGAGACATTATCATATATGAAACCAACTTCTTTCTTGATTAATACATCTAGAGGAGAAATAGTAGATGAAGAGTCATTATTTGTTGCATTAAGTGAAAATAGAATTGCCGGCGCAGCACTTGATGTCTTTGAAATTGAACCTCCAACCAATACAGAGCTATTGAAGCTTCCGAATATCATTTGTAGTCCCCATATTGCCGCACAGACCAAAGAAGCTCAGGAACTCGCTTCAACGGTTATTGCAGAAAAGGTAATTCAGACCTTACTCACAAATAGATGATAACATCCACTAGTAGCTTTGTCTGTCGGCGTCACTGGTTAGCAAAATACTGATATTAAGGTCTTGATTGGAGTTATCTGTAATATGCATCAGTATATGGCTGAAATGTGGACAAAAATGTGGAAAACCAACTCTGAGGAACTTAAAAATAAAGCCATGACGTGGAGAAAGGAACCAACCATACACAGAATTGAGAGACCTAGTAGATTGGATAGAGCCCATAAATTGGGATACAAAGCAAAACAGGGAATTATCGTAGTCCGTACGAAGGTTGGAAGAGGGGGTATGAGAAAACAACGCCCCACATCTGGAAGAAGACCAAAGCATTTGGGTGTAGTTAGAATCAAACAGACAGATAGCATGAAACGAGTTGCCGAAAGGAGAGTGAACGAAAAGTATCCGAATATGGAGGTAATTGGCTCTTACTTTCTATATAAGGACGGTAAAAACATATGGTATGAAATAATACTTGCAGACCCAGCTCATCCTTCAATTTTGAAAGATGTCGAATTTAAGAAAAGACTAAAGGCTTTTGCAAAATAGGACGATTTCTAACTCGAAAAAGTATTAATTTTCTGAGTCAGTGAATCTATCAATTCTGCTAGCTTATCTTTTCCGATATCATTGTCCAAAGTTACGTAATAGTATCCTCCGGAATGCAATGGAAAAGTCAGTGTTATTACTTTCTCATTTACCGTAAGAGTATACAACGTGGGACCTAGTGCTGGATCAAAAGCTTTCCTGAGATGGTTACGAGTTGCCTCAATGAAATGTTCGTTGATTGCTTGCTCAACATTGAGTAAGGGAACAAGACCAGGACGCAACTGTCCGGAAATGGTTTTACCAAAATTATTTATTATGCCGACATAACGGATTTTTTGAGACAATAAGAGTAATTTGTGGCAATTTTCTTTGTTCCTGGTAGAATCCTCTCTTGCAACTTGATTATGTTCTTTATTATCCATAACATGTAAACCAAATTTGCTAGATATATTTTTTAATGTCATTAATACCGATCAATAAGTTTTAATGGTCATTCTGATAGATCACAGGAATATATCCAAAATGAAAAGAAACACGATATATAGTTTGATAGGCGTCGCGATAATTGTTGGAGGAGGTCTACTTTCTGTTTACACATTTTTTGGGTCATTTAATCCATTTTATGTAGTAGTAAGCGGGAGCATGATTCCAAAAATAAACATTGGTGATATTGTTATAATCAAGAATAACTCTTTTGAAACTTCGTTTGATAATCTCAAAGTTGGAGACATTATTGTTTTTAGAGCTCCTGAAGCCACAACAGAGGATGGCAAGCCCAAGATAATTGTTCATAGGATCGCTGAAATTGGAACTTATTTTGGAAAAGAAGTTGTTACGACAAAGGGGGATGCAAATCCATACTCTATTCCTGGCGTTGACTTTCCAATTTTTAAGGAAAACTATGTTGGAAAGGTAGTATATGAAATCCCAAAGATAGGAACAATTTCAATGATTCTAACTCCCCCTATAAACTACATTATCATGGCCATAATAATTGGACTATTAATTTATTCCATCAGACCAAGAAAAGTAGAACATGAAAATGAAACTGTGTGACTAGGACTACCTAGATTAAGATGTGAATCCAACCGTCCCTGACCTCGGTACTATAAGTTTTGAGAGGCTCTTCGGCTGGTAAATTCTCAGGAGTCCCACTTTCCAGATTAAACCTTGACATATGTAGCGGACAAGTAACTGTATTTTCATCCTCATTTAGGAATCCGGTAGAAAGATCAGCATAGGCATGAGTGCATATCCTATCAGTTGCATAGATCTTGTTGTTTATGTTTGCTATCAGAATTTTTTTTTCATCATAATCAAAGTCTATCATATCGCCACTATTCAGCTTTTTAGATTCACATACCTTGACCCATGCAGACATATCCAATCGCAGATAGTAAAGTTGTCTACCTATACTTATAATGTTTTTCGAATATATCCTCAGTTTCTCTGTATCTGGATTTTTCGACTTCAAGGATATGTTCCATCGCTTCATCAGTTTTGAGCATCAAGGGTTTACCCAGCCATTTGTTTTCCATCAAATAATTTACCCACGCTCTAATAGTGGGACCCATTTTGCGAGATAATGGCTCTAGGAATCCGCTTACAATTTCTCTTTTTGCTTCATCGTTACTAAGTCCTCTACACATAAGATAAAAGATTTGATTTTCATCTATTTGGGCAACAGATGCAGAATGAGTCGCCCTAACTTCATTTGTCTCAATTTCAAGCCCAGGAATTGTATCTGATTTTGCACCCTTATCCAACAATATAGCATGTCCGGCAAGAAATGACTCTGCAGATTTTCCTCCCTTGTCAATTTTTATCATTCCCTTAAAAAGGGATTTGGAATTGTCTTTCATTACTGACTTTGATAACACTCTGCCCCTGGTATTTGGTCCATAGTGAATTAGGTTCGATGTTACGTCAAATGATTGGTCATTAATTCCAAAAATTATTTCCACATCTTCAGCGCTTGCTCCTTCTCCTTTCATAATATTATCAATTTTATATCTTGAAAGTTGAGAACCAAAAAGACCCATATACCACGAAATTTTCGCATCCCTTTCAATGAACGCTTTTCTATTCGAAAAATTAACCGAATTCTTTTCATTCATTGCCTGAAGGGTGACGACTTCTAGCTCGGCGTTTGCTCCCACATAACATTCAAGTAGCTCAAAAAGCGATTGCTGTATTTTTTCATCTGATGGCTTGTTACTGTATAATTCTTGAACGACTTCAGCTTTTGAGTTTGATTCAGCAATCACAATATTTCTTGTGATGGATGATGTTCCATCTGGTGCAAGCACATCAATTATTCTAATCGGGTCTTCTATAATCACATTTTTTGGAATGTATACAAAAATACCAGAGTCAAAACAAGATAATTCTAATGCAAGGAACTTGTCTTCAGAATAGTCGAGTTGGTTTGATTGTATGCTATTTTTGATTATACTTCCATATTCGTTTATCGCATTTCTAAGATCTGCAATAACAACGCCTTGTTTTTGTAGTTTTTCTGAAATCTTGGAATGAATGATGGAAGAGCCTATTTTTAAGATACTTGTATCCTTATCAAGTTCTTTTATTCTTTCATTAAGATATTCTTCTGGTTCGTACGTTTTAGTCCCTCGAGAAAGATAAACACGATCAGGATATAGGAGATTAGCATCAGAATATTTCTTGTATAGTGGTGAAACTTCATGTGGTAGAGAAGAATAATTCGAAAATGCATTATTCCTTATTTCCATCAACCATTCTGGCTCTGAATTTGTAATGCTTTTCTCCTTCACATATTTGTCATCCAATGATGATAGGGAAATAAGACTAGGTGTCATGAATTAGAGGATAAATATGAATAAACATATTATCTATCTTTCTATTTATTCCAACATTCAATTTTAAGTGTCCTTTTCAATGAGCATTTCCAAAATCAGCGATGTTTTTTCTTAATTCAACAATATTTGGAAAATGCAGGTATTTTACGTGAGTGGAGTTTACTCCGAAAAAAATTAATAAGTACTGATTTTAGCACGGTTACACTGTCAAAACAGATAAAAGATTGACAAGAAATTTTTCTATTGATGCGAAGGGAGATCAGCGTTCTTGCATTTTTCATTTTGCTTTTAAGTTCAACTTTTGTACTTATTTTAAGCATTAGTGAGACCAATATTTCTTATGCCTTTTACGTGAGGGCCTTACCGGAGAGCAGTGGACAGGAGCTAGTTGACCCTTCTTTGAAAGTTGAATTATTCTTCAAGGATGGCATCAAAGGACCTGCAACTAGTATGGCTTTTCTTGGACCCGATGATATTCTGCTACTGGAAAAAAATACGGGTAAAGTGCAGCGAATCCTCAACGGCAGTCTACAAAAAGACCCATTGCTGCAGGTAAAAGTGGGAACTGAGGTAGAAATGGGACTGCTAGGAATAGCGATATCAAAGAATCAACAAGGTAAGACATTTGTATTCCTGTACTATACAGAGGCCAACAGTTCCGGAATTGTCATAGGTAACAGACTTTACAGATATGAGCTCATAGATAACAAACTTGTAAATCCTCTCTTACTTCTTAACTTGCCTGCGACCTCGCCAATATTAGGACATGAAAATAATCACATCGGTGGAAAAGTAGTGATAGGTCCTGACAATAATGTATATCTAGTTGTAGGAGATGTTGGTAGCAGAATGGGTAACATTCAGAATATTATGAGAGGTAATTCTCCGGATGGAACAAGTGGAATACTACGAGTAACACAGGAAGGCAAGTCCGTCCATGATGGACCATTTGGAAGCTCAGTTCCAAATATACTCTACTACGCATATGGCATACGCAATAGTTTCGGATTTGATTTTGATCCTGTTACTGGTAACTTGTGGGATACTGAAAATGGCGGAATTGATAAGGATGAAATAAATTATGTCTATCCGGGATTTAATAGCGGTTGGAGAAAGATGATGGGTATGGCCCTATCAAGATTTGATCCAAATGTAGATTTGTTTTATTTTAACGGAAAGGGAAAATACAGCGATCCAGAATTTGTGTGGAAGGAAACTGTTGCTCCAACTGCCCTTAAATTCTTAAATTCCTCTCAATTGGGACCGGAGTACGAAAACACAATATTTGTTGGCGATGTAAAAACCGGTAATCTATACAATTTCAAACTTGATTCAACCAGGGAACAATTGCAATTGAATCCACCCCTCGACGATAAAGTTGCTGATACGCCTCAGGAAATTCAAGATATAATATTTGGAAAAGGTTTTGGAGTAATAACTGACATACAGGTAGGTTCAGATGGCTATCTTTACATTTTGGGAATTGACGGAACTATTTACAAAATAGTCCAAGTCTAAAATCTTGCTGAATAAACTTGATTTATGACTTGATATTGTTAGCTGCATTCTTAACTTAAATTATGGCAAAGCTTATGTTAGTTGTATGAACTCTGCAGGTGGATTCATAAAAGCTATTGAATCAGGTTCAAAGCATCTTCTTATTAAAAGATTCACACTAAGATATCCAGAAAAGAAACTAAAATTTGTTGGTGATGGATATCAATTTGATCCAAAAAGAGGTGTTGGTATTGCAGGTTCTAGAGGCAGACATATCCTATTTCATGACAAGTGTACTGGCTGTCAGCTTTGTGCAATTGCCTGCGAGGGAATTGCTGAAGCAAT